>DATBCZ010000485.1:0-1741 GCA_036270175.1 Steroidobacteraceae bacterium
GTGCCGACCGTCCGCATGGCTTCCAGGACTGCCTCGCGGCCGGTGAGTGGCTCATCGCCGAGCGGGCCGTACAGCACCACGTCCTCGGCGAGGATTCCGGAAAGAGCGTCTTTGTTCGCGCCGCCGTGCATGCAGTCGACAAAGAATTCCACGGCGTCGCGGTGCGGGGCGAATGTGGTCATGGTTACTCCTTATGTTCTTTGTTGCTTGTTGTTTGTGAGACCTGATCGGTGCGCCCACCCGTTCGAGTCGGTATGTCAGGCCATTAAGGTGAGTTGAACTCGCCGACTGAGAATCAATTTCATCGATTCCCGCTAGCGCCATATTGAGTGTTGTGGTGGACGACTGCGCTGAGTGGCCGCAGGGTCGCGGCAACCTCGCTGCGGAGCCGGATCCGCGAGTTCATTAGGCGCGGGGTGGTCGCACTAAAGGCGCGGCTGTGCGATGACCCGAATAACCGGACGACCAAAACGGATTTCCGGAAATCGGAAGGCCGGTACTCTTCTGCGCTGGTGGCCGCGGTCCGGGGCGCGACGTTTTTGTCGGCGTACATGCCGTTGTCGCTCACTAGATCGCTGAGGTGCCGCCGTCGACAACCAACTCCATGCCATTGACATAGCTCGAGTCGTCCGAGGCGAGGAACAACGCGGCCGACGCGATCTCCTCAGGGCGGCCCATCTTTCCCCGCGGGATCAGGGATTCGAACTGCGCCTTCATCTCCTCGTCGAACAACTCCTCCTGCTTCGGAGTGGCGACCTGGCCGGGGGTCAGCACGTTCACCCGGATCTTCCTGTCCTTCAACTCGGACACCCACACCCGTGCGTAGGCGGGAAGCACGGCCTTGCTCGCTGCGTACACGCTCCACTCGGGGTAGCCCTTGAGCGAAGCGTTTGACCCGGTCATGAAGATCGAGCCTCCATCGTTGAACAGCGGTAGCGCCTTCTGGACCGTGAACAGCGTGCCGCGCGCGTTCAGCCAGAAGGCGGCATCGAAGTGCTCCTCGGTGATCTCGCCGAGCCTGCTCTGCTCGCCCGTCCCGGCACTTGCCCACAACACGTCGACCGCGCCCTTTTCCCGCTTGACCATGTCGAACAAATGGTCCAGATCGTCGAGGTTGGCCGAGTCGCCCTGCACGCCGGTCACGTTCCGGCCGATCAGCATGACGGCTTCTTCCAGCGCGTCCTTCCGTCGGCCCGAGATGAAGACGTGAGCTCCTTCGTCAACGAACAACTTGGCACCGGCCAGCGCCATACCGCTTGTCGCGCCGGTGATCACCGCGACCTTGCCATCGAGTTTTCCCACGATCACTCCAATCATTGAATAGTCCTGGCGTTATGTACACCGATCAGCGTGCTTAACGTACCGAACGGTTATGCGGAACGCAAGCTATGCACACCGATCGGTACCCAACTGGGCTACGCTGGGTGGATGACGGAGTTAGAGAAGGGGCCGCGAGGCCTGCGCCGTGGCAGGGGCGCACGAGAGCGCATCCTCGGCGCTTCACAACAACTGTTCCGCGATCAAGGCATTAACTGCACCGGCCTGGACCAGCTCTGCGCGGTGGCCCAGGTGTCCAAGCGCACCTTTTACCAGCACTTCACCGGCAAGGATGAGCTGATCGCCGAACACCTACGCCGATTCGATCCCGACATCCTGCCCGAGGTGTTCGACCGCACCGACCTCACACCCCGCGAACGGCTCCTCGCCGCCTTCGACATTCACGCGCCTCTGTGCCCGTTCA
>DATBCZ010000486.1:0-3747 GCA_036270175.1 Steroidobacteraceae bacterium
ACGCCACCGCGACCCGCAATCTGACCGGCCTGCCCGGAATCGAGAACTTGCGCCTGACGCTGGGTGTCAACAATCTCTTCAATTCGCACGCGGTGACCGACAACGCGGGCCTCGCCGCAGCCGGTCCCCCGTACCCGAATCTCGTGAACGTACTGGCCCGAACGAATTTCATGCTCTCCGCGGTCGCCGACTTCTAAGCTGTGCAAGTGCAACTCACCGACCGTGCCTCGTCATCGCCGCTTCGCTCATGTCAGGAGCTCTTATGAACATGCACTCATTGCCTATCTACGACGCTCGTCGTAGACTAACGCCATGAAGCCGTTTCGTCTACCGTCCGACGACCTCGAGTACGACATCCTCGCCAAGCTGTGGGAGCTCGGTGCGGGGTCTGTTCGGGAGCTTCACGAGCAGCTGGGCGAGCGCGAAGGGTTGGTCTATACGACGACCGCCAAAGTCGTGGACCGCCTGCGCGAAAAAGGCCTCATCGAGCGCCAACCGCGCGGCCGCGCTTTTATCTACCGCCCTCGGGTCGCTCGCGAGGAAGTTGAGGGCGCACGCGCGCGTAAAGCGGTGAGCCGGCTGTTCGGCACCGCGCCGCATGCGGCGGTTGCGGCCCTCGTCGACGCGGTGGACGCAGTTGACCCGAAGCTGCTCGATGAGCTCGAGCGACTCGTCATCGCGCGCCGGAGATCGAAAGATGGAGCGTGAATCATTATTGACCGTATTGATGATTCTGTTGGGCGGCGTGGCCTTACAGGTGATCGGCGCCTGGCTCTCGACCCGCTCCCGGAATAAGCCCGGGTCAGAGCTCGAGCGTGCGGCATGGTTGCGATTGTGGCGGCCGTTGGTACCCGCAGTGGTCGTTGCGGCGTGGCTGTGCGGGTGGGCTCTGTCGGAGCCGGACCCGGTGCCGGACCGGGTCGGGCCCCTGGTATTTATTGTATGCGCGCCCTTCGTGTTGATCGGCATGCGTGCCGTGCTGAGAGCCGCGCTGTCCCTGTTGGGTAGCCCCGAACAGTTTGGGATCGCCACGGTCGGGCTGATGCGGCCGTATATCGTGTTCTCGCCGGAGTTGGCCAAACTTCTGGACGAGCGCGCGATAGAAGCGGCGCTAGCGCACGAGCGCGCCCATGTCAGACATCGGGATCCGTTGCGCATCTGGATCGCCCAATTCGTGACCGATCTGCAGTGGCCCTGGAGCTCGGCCCAAAGAAGATTCGAAACGTGGCTTGCAGCGTTGGAGCACGCTCGCGACGACGAGGCGCGCGCGGCAGGTGTCGAGGGCGCCGATCTCGCTGCGGCGCTGGTCGCTTCGGTCCGTTTTCACCGCAATATCGGTACAGCTAACTGCGCGCGTTTGATCGGCGATCGTTCGGCACTCGAGAAGCGTGTCGCGCGACTTCTTCAACCCCTTGCGGGCACACCACCAGACAGGACACCCACCACCCTACAAATCGCTTCTCTCCTGACGCTCGCCCTCATGGTCGCGATCGCTCTAGGCGCCGTTTACGGCGAGCGGTTTGTTGGAACACTGCTGGCGCTCAGTTAGTAGTATCGCATTTCTCGTCGCACTCGCCGTCTCGACCGCGGCACCCGGTGCCGAAGAAACTGACGATGATGAGACCAAGCTCGACGCGGTGGTCGTTACCGCAACACGCTCGCCGACGCTGATACGCGATGAGCCGCTCCGCGTAGAGGCAGTGCCCGCCGAGGAGATCGAGGAGAACCTGACCGTACAACCCGGCAACCTCTCCTCACTGCTGCACGAACTCCCCAGCATACGAGTCCAGTCAGTGGCGCCGGGGCTTGGCGGCGCGGGCCTGCAATTGCGCGGCATGCCGGCCCGGGACACCTTGGTGTTGAGCGACGGACTGCCGTTGCTGGGCGCCGAAACCGATGCCTTCGGAATATTGCAAACCCCGCCCCTGGATCTCGAACGCGTCGAGGTCATCAAGGGCGCCGCATCAGCACTCTACGGCGGTTCGGCGTTGGGTGGTGTCTTGAACCTCGTCTCCCACACCGCCGATGCGGAGCCCGCAGTACTCGCGAACGTGACATCCCGCGGAGGTCGCGATCTGGTTGGATTTTTCACCCACAAAGGCGCTTCGCCGTGGAGTGCTACGCTCACTGCTGGCGCACATGATCAGTCCGCCCAGGATGTGAGCGGCGAGGGGTGGGCGGATCTGCCCGAATATCGACGCTACCACCTTCGGCCGCGCCTCTGGTGGGACGGAGGCGACGGTCGATCGCTCTTTCTCACCGCGGGCTTCATCGATGAACATCGCAGTGGCGGCACACTAATCAATCGCGTCTTGCCCGACGGCAGCCCGTTTCCAGAAGATCTGCATACTCGCCGAGTCGATGCAGGGGCTGTGAGTAAAGTGCCCTTCGACGATGGCAATGTGCTCAACAGTCGACTCTCGATCACCACACCGCACCTGGACCGCACCGTCGACTCCCAACAGGTCAGCTCGACCCAGACGACGCTCTTCACGGAGGAAGCGTTGAATGGCACGAGCCGCGGGCACGAATGGGTGCTGGGGGCAGCCTTTCAGCGAGAACAGTTCGACGTCACGCCAGTCCCGGGCGTTAGTTATACATATAACACCCCGGCGGCTTTCGCACAGGACACTTACTCCTTTGCTCCGTGGATGGTAGTGGGCATCAGCGCCCGCGTAGACGCCAACAACGACTATGGAACATTTTTCAGCCCGCGCCTTTCAGCCTTGTTTCGTGAGGTCGGGAGCGCGTGGAGTCTGCGAGCATCGGTCGGCGGAGGATACTCCGCCCCAACACCGTTTCTGGACGAGATCGAGGCCGCGGGCCTGGGCTCGGTGCTGCCGTTTCGCGGTCTGCATGCAGAACGGGCCGTGACGGAATCTCTCGATGCGAAATGGGCCGACGAAGGCTGGGACGTGAACCTCAGCCTGTTTGATTCCGAGATTCGCGATCCGCTGCAAGTGCTCCCCTCAGGCGATAAGTTGGAACTCAGTAACGCGCAGGGGCCGCAAAGAGCACCGGGCGCGGAGGCGCTCATCGGCTACGCCGTGGGGCCGTGGCACGTGCTCGCCTCGTGGAGCTATCTCGACACATCGCAAGTTGATCCAACCGGGGAGCGCGGTAATGTGCCGTTGGTGCCGCACCAGGCCGGCTCACTGGACGCGATCCTCGAAAGTGAACAGCGCGGCCGGATTGGGCTGGAACTCGACTACACCGGGGAGCAGACACTCGAGTATGACCCCTACCGCACCCGGAGCCCGGGGTACTTCTCGTTGAACGCACTCGCCGAACTGCGCTTCAGGAATTTCGCGATCTTCGTCAACGCGATCAACCTGTCCGACGTGCGGCAGACCCGGTGGGACCCTCTCATCCGTTCCAGTCCGGGCCCTGGAGGCAACCCGATCACGGAGGTCTGGGCGCCGCTCGAGGGGCGCACGTTCAATATCGGAATCCGCGTCGGAATCAGTGCTTCAGGGCCCGCTCCACCGCGGTGACAATCTCAAAATTACCGCGGGCGTGGGCAGCGATTTGCGGCGTGATGCCATGGGCATCGGGTAACTTCGGATTGGCGCCATGTGCCAGTAACTCTCGAACGACATACACCTGACCGTGGTCAATCGCCAGGATCAATGCTCGATGTCCCTTCGGGTCAAGTGCGTTCACGTCAGCGTTACTGGCGATAACCCCTCGCACTGCCGTGAGGTCACCGGACTCAGCCGAATGCCAAAATCCGTCCGGCGGTGTGCT
>DATBCZ010000487.1:0-7819 GCA_036270175.1 Steroidobacteraceae bacterium
TGATGTCGTAGTGCGCGCGGAGCAACTCGTACAGCGCTCCCTTGGCGGAGCGTCCGTCGCTCATGCGCGAGAATAGTGTCAGCCCCTCGCGGGCGACCCAGTACGCCGAGCCCTCATCACTGAACAACTCGCCCCAGCCGCCCGCGCGAGCCTGCCCGCCGGCAAACTCGCCGTACGCGATGGATCCAGTGCCGGCGACGATGTTGATACCATCCTGACACGCGAGCGCCCCGGCCCAGGCACACACCATGTCATTGCCACACTTGTACTTGCCGTGCTCGAGTGTTGGCGACGCCACGGTATTGAGGCGGCCCTGTAAGCGACTATCCTCGCCGTAGGCCGGCAAACCGAAGAATGCAAACGTCAACTGCGCGGCGGGCAGCGCAACCTGCCCCAAGGTTGCGGCAATACCCCGGGCGAGCATCGCCTGCAACGCGTCGAGTCCGATCTCCAGATAGTAGGCCGACCCTTCGTGGTGCCGGGCGAGGACCTGGCCGCTTGCGTCCACCAGGACGAATTCGGTCTTGGTGCCGCCGCCATCGACTCCCAGGAAGGTTTTCAACCCTTACGCTCCAGTGGATAGATCGATACGCCCTTGACCACGCGGCTGACAGCGCCAGCCGCATTCGGAGTGTCAGGGCGAATCCCGAGCGACAGCGACTGCATGAACGCCAGGGATTGCGCGAATACCGCGAACGGCAGGCACAGTCCGAGATCCGAGGCGTTTGCGAGGCCGGGAACCAGTACATCATCCGGGTGCCCGGTGGTGCCGCCCTGCCGCGCAACCAACGCAAGCACGCGCCCCGCGATCCCGTCGGAGCGCAACTCCGCCAGCAGATCGAGGTCGTAGCGACGGATGTGACTGTCATTGGAGAGCAACACCACGACCAGGGTCCTGCCGTTGAGAATCGTCTTCGGGCCGTGACGAAAGCCGAGCGGCGTATCGGCGATCGATACGACACGCCCGTCGCTCAGCTCCAGCGTTTTGAGCGCGGCCTCGCGAGCCAGGCCCTTGAGCTCGTTGGCGCCGAGGTAAACGATTCGCTCGAAGCGCTCCGCGACCAGGCCCTGGAGTCGCGGCAGCCAGCTTTCCAACAGGCCGAGTGTGGGTGCACCGCCGGCTGGTACCGCGGCGCCCGCGCCCGCCAGGGGCAATTTGAAGAAACGTGCCGCGGCCAGCAACATCCCCGAAAAACTCGATGTCATGGCGAAACCACGATCGTCGCTCTTCTCCGGCAGCAACAGCACGCGGGCGTTGGGCAGCTCGACGCCACGCCGATATAACTCGCCGGTGGCGTTGCAAGTGACAATCAGGTGGAAACACTCTGACAGAGACTGCTCCGCCAACTCGACGGCCGCCTTGCTCTCCGGGCTGTTACCCGAGCGTGCGAACGAGACGAGGAGCGTCGGAACGCCCCGGACGAAATGATTTTCCGGGCTCGCGACCAGGTCCGTCGTCGCAACGGCTCCCACCCAGCGCCCGTACTGTTTCAGCAGGGCCGGCGCGAGACACTCGCCGATGAACGAGGACGTTCCGGCACCCGTCAGCACGATGCGAAGCTCCGGTCTTTGCAGGAGCGGCGTCAGGAACGCAGCCACGCCGCCGGTGTCGCTCCGGATGAGTTGCTCAACCTCCAGCCAGATCTCGGGTTGCTGCACAATTTCGCGGGCCGTCCACTGCCCGCCTCGCGTCTCGATCTCCTCCGGCGTCAGCCCGAAGTAATTCATCATCACTCTCCACAAACTCCGCTGTCGTCGGCATCAGTGCCGGGCCTGCAGGCTCGCGCGTACTGACGCAGCACGTGAGCTACGCCATCGAGCAGAATGGCCCGCGCCTCGTTGGCGAGCCGTCCTGCTCGAATGGCCGCATATTGAATGGGAAGGTACTGACTCAGGAGGGTCAATGGCAATGTGCCGCCCGACAGGCGCTCCATCAGTGTGGCGCACGCCTGCTTGACCTCCGGAACAGTCCAGTAATACCGGATCCGGTCGCTCAGACTGTACTGCAGATCGAAGGTCTGCCGGGCCGGATCGGTGTAGTAGGTTTTCCAGTAGCGGGGGTTGCCCTTCATGACCCCGAGTACGATCTCCTTGAGTGTCACGCCCTCGACACGATGCAACTCCCGGGCGATGTCGGAGAAGGCCCAGAGGGTTTCGCGCAACGCGAAAGTCACCGCCGGTCCCACCTTGAGAATGGCGAAGTGGTCTTCGACCAGCGCCCGCAGTCCCGCCGGCTTCTGATAGTCGGTCGAATGGGCCTCAAACACGAGGTTGGGCTCGCTCACGATACGTTGGCTGAGCAGTCGCGCCTCGTCCCGGTCGTAGTCGATGACCTTGTGGTGATCGAACTCCACTCCCGGCTGGACTACCAGGCCCACAACCCTGGGCCAGACGCCCTGCAGACCTTTGCTTGCAAACGCGCTGCGATGGGCCTCGAGGGTTACACCCACTGCTGCCGGACTCGTGACCGCCAGAGTTCCCAGGTCTTCCGCGGCGCCGCCGGGTACCGGAACCTCGGTGCCGATGACGTACACGGGCGCCTCACCACCCACTTCACGCCAGACTTTCTCAGAGATCGCGCAAAGATCCGCGGCCCTCGCGGCCACCACGGAATCCTCCAGCGGTGTTGGGTCACCGGCGCACGACATCGAGCAATCCAGGTGAATCTTACGAAAGCCCGCCTTCACGTAAGCCGCTATCATCTCCCCGGCCCGCTCCATCGCAACCGGCGCCGGTTCCGCGGTCCAGGTGTTGGGACCCAGGTGGTCACCACCCAACAGGAGTCGCTCCATTGGAAAAGAGACTCGCTGCGCGATCCCCGCCACGTATTCGCGAAAGTCCGCGGGCAACATTCCCGTGTAGCCGCCGAACTGGTTCACTTGGTTGGAGGTCGCCTCGATCAGCACCGGCTCGCCGCGTGCTCGTGCTTGCTGGAGGGCCGCCTCGATCACCACAGGGTGAGCGGAGCAAACGGAGTAGATGCCGACGCCGTGCCCGGCCTTGTGCTCGCGGACAATATCGAGAAGTGCTTTCATTCGGGCTGCAGGGACAACAGGACGGCGCCGATCAGCGCAAACACCGCGGCGGCCAGCTTGTAGGCGCCGGGCAGTGTGCCGGCGAGGCCGAGCGCGATAGCCGTCGTCAACAGGGGCGCACCCGCATTGATCAACGGGGAGACGACGATCGCCTTCCCGTAGCGAAACGCGTAGACCAACAACAACGCACCGACGGCATTCAACATCTGGATGGCGGCGGAGAGGTACGGACCGGACAATCCCAGGTAGACCGGCTTCGAGAAGTCAGTCAGGTACCAGGCCGCGGGTATGAAGAAGAGCGCGGTGAGCGTCATGTAGGCGAAGATGCTCTCGGCATCCATCGTGGCATTCGCCAGCTTGATGTAATAAGCCTGCAGGCCCCACGCGGCCATGATCCCCAGCGAGAAGAAGAACCACAGACCGACGTGCGCGCCCTCTTCCGGCGAATAATCGAACAGCGGCAGGGAGACGATGGCAAGGACGATCCCCGCGATTCCAAGTCGTCCGGTGCGCTCACCGAGCAGCAGGAACGACAGCACGATGGTCACCGCCGGCGACAGCGACACGATCGGAAAAATGAGATAGGTCGGGCCCAGGGTGACGGCATGGAACAACAGGAGTTGGCCGCCCGCTCCCAACACGCCGATGGCCAGACCGAGCGCGATCGAGCGCGGATCCCGCTTCAGCCGCCAGCCCACCTTGCGCATCGCCCAGGCGGCCGGCACGATCATGGTCAGCGCCCACACGATGTAGGTCAGCGTGTCCGGAAAGCCATGCTCGCTCGGTACGCCGGTAAAGGCGCCCCACACGCCCCAGGCGGCGGTGGCGAACAGCGCATAACCCAACCAGTTGCCGGAATTCATTGTCAGAACCTGCTGCTCTCCCACGCGGATTTGAAGCCGCGAGGGTTGGCCTCTGCTCTTGGTTTAACGAAGCTATACGAAACCTACACGACTTTCGAATAGCTCTATTTGAGTTTCTATTTCTTTCGTAGTATTATTTTGTTCTTTCGAAAATGTCAAGCGCCCGCAGGAGAGCAATTTGAATCGGAGCCTCACCTCGCGACGTAAGTTCTTGAAGCTGGCTTCCGCATCCGGTGTTGCGGTCGGATCGGGAGGCGTCGCGCTGCCGGGCCGCGCGGCTATGGCCGGCGCCGCAAGGTCGAACACCGTCCGCTTCGGCGATTCGACCATTAGCATCGACTTCGATGCCCGTATGCACTCCAGCATCGCGTATGTCGGGGGTGGCCGAAAGACCATTCTGACGCACGCCAACGCCAGCGAGTTCGTGCAGCTCGCCGATGGCCGCCGCGTGTCGGATTTCGTTCTCCAACACCACACTACTGAGCCCGTGGACGGCATTCATGGCAAGGGCTCACAACTCACGTTGACGGGCCTGGCGGCAGCCGGGTTGGAAAAGACCGTGCGAGTCCGGTTGTACGATCGCTACCCGGGCTTTGCGTCGTATCAGGTTACCTACCGTAATCTCTCCGGGCAGCCCCTTACGCTGGTGTCATGGACGAACGGTGCGAGCCGCATTCCATCACAGGGCGACGCGTCGCCGCAGTTCTGGTCGTACTCCGGTAGCTCGTACGCCGACCGCCGTGACTGGCTACAGCCCGTCAAACAGGGGTTCGCGCAGGATAATTTCCTGGGAATGAGCGCTTCCGACTATGGCGGCGGGACGCCCATCGTGGATGTCTGGCGCCGGGACGCCGGCCTCGCCCTCGGTCACCTGGAATTGACGCCGCGGCTCGTCTCACTCCCCGTCAAGGAGCAACAGGGGACAGCCTGTCTCGAGATCCATGCGGAAGGCAAACACGTCATAGCACCCGGTGAGTCGTTCGAGACGCTCGAGACTTTCGTGGCCGCGCATGGCGGTGACTATTTCGCGACGCTCGACGCCTACCGACGACTCATGGGTGAACGTGGGTTGCGAGCGCCGCAGCCACCGAAGGAATCCTACGAGCCGATCTGGTGTGCCTGGGGGTATGAGCGCAACTGCACCGTACAACTGATCGAGGACACGCTACCGAAGGTGAAGGAGCTCGGCCTTTCCTGGGCGGTCATCGACGACGGTTGGCAATCGTCCGTCGGCGACTGGAATCTCAGCACCGGGAAGTTTCCTGGCGGCGCGACCCAAATGAAGCGTCTCGTCGGCCGGATCAAGGAGCAAGGGCTCAAGCCACGCCTATGGATTGCACCGCTCGCGGCAGCCCCCGGTAGCGACGTGCTGCACGACCATACCGATATGTTGTTGCTCGACAAGGACGGGGCTGCTCAGAACGTCAGCTGGTGGAACAGCTTTTACCTGTGTCCGGCGTACGAGCCGACGGTGGCCTATACCCTGGGCGTGGTTCGTCGCATTCTCGGCGACTGGGGTTTCGCGGGCCTGAAGATCGATGGGCAGCACTTGAACGGTGTCGCGCCGTGCTTCAATCCCGCTCACAAGCACGCCCGGCCGGAAGAATCGATGGAAAAACTGCCGGAATTCTTTCACGCCATCTACGCTACGGCCATGCAGATCAATCCGGCGGCGGTCATCGAGCTGTGTCCCTGCGGCACCTCTTATAGTTTCTTCGACTTTCCGTACATCAACCAGGCGCCTGCCTCGGACCCCGAGTCATCCTGGCAGGTGCGGCTCAAGGGCAAGACGCTCAAGGCGCTCATGGGACCGAGTGCGCCCTTCGCAGGCGATCACGTGGAGCTCAGCGACCATGGCGACGACTTTGCCTCCACGGTAGGAATCGGCGCCGTCGTGTCGACGAAATTCACCTGGCCGCTGGATCCCAAGCCCAAGGATTCGTTTCTCCTGACGCGGGAGCGGGAGCGGGAATGGCGCCACTGGATCACGTTGTATAACGACAAGAAACTTTCCCAGGGCATCTATCGCGGTGAGTTATACGATATCGGTTTCGACAAGCCGGAGGCGCATGTCGTCCAACAGTCGGGGCGCAATTACTACTCGTTCTACGCGAAGCAATGGCAGGGTGTCGTGGAGCTGCGCGGCTTACCGACGGGCAGCTATCGGGTGCGCGATTACTTCAACGACCGGGATCTGGGCCAAGTGTCGAGCGCGCGGAACACTCTGAAGGTGGAGTTCGAGCATTTTCTGCTGATCGAGGCGATAGCGGTGTGAGTGGGCTATTGATCGAAGAGCGCAGGCGTCGTATCTGCGACCTGCTGCGGGAACATGGGCGGGTAACGGTCGACGATCTCTCCAAGCGATTTGACACTTCGGTCGTTACCATACGGCTCGACCTCGCCGCCCTGGAAGCAGCCGGCGCGCTGACCCGGGCGCGTGGCGGAGCGCTGGCGCGACGCGAGGACGATGATCTGCCGATCGTCATCAAACAGACGCTGCATCACGCGGAAAAGATCCGCATAGCGAAGACCGCCGTCGCATTGGTCAACGACGGCGAAACGATCGTACTCGACTCCGGCACGACGACTGCCGAGATCGCCAGGCAGATCCGCACGTTGGAATTGAAGTCGATCAATGTGATCACCAACGCGCTAAATATCGCGATGCTGCTGTCGGATGTCCCGGCCGTCCGGCTCATCATGTTGGGAGGCGTACTCCGCCGGGAGTCGAACTCCTTGTCAGGCTATATGGCCGAGAGCGCCATCACTCACCTGCAGGCCGACCGGCTGTTCCTGGGCGTCGATGGACTCGATCCGGAAATCGGCCTCATGACGCCCCACCTGGCCGAGGCGCAGTTGAATTCGAAAATGATCCAGATCGCGCGGCAGGTCGTGGCCGTCGCGGACTCATCGAAACTGCTGCGCCGGAATGTCTCGGTGATTGCCAAGGTGGAGCAGTTGCATATTTTGATTACCGACACTGCCGCGCGGACGGACGTGGTGGAAGAGCTTCGAGGTCGGGGTGTGGACGTGCGATTGGTTTGAGAGGTGGGCGCACGTCGCGCGGGCCGCGCCGCGGACACACTTGCCGGGGCAGTTCGCGCGACTCAAAATACTCCGTCAATTACACTGCCGGCTCGGGGAGCGACGTTGAAGGGAGACGAAATCGTCGCATCGGCACTGACCAAGGTCGTCCGCACGCGGCTGACGCAGGGACAGCGGCGGGGGTTTTGGGCCGCGTGGAGTGGGTGGACGTTGGACGGGATGGATGCATTCATCTATGCCCTCGTCCTGAGCCCCGCGTTGACCGAGTTGCTCCCGAAGTCCGGGATGAGTGGCGCGCCAGCGAATGTGGCGTTCTGCGGATCGGTGTTGTTCGCATTGTTTCTGGTGGGTTGGGGATTGGCGTTCCTGTGGGGTCCGGTCGCCGATCGCTTGGGGCGCACGCGAACGCTGGCGGCGTCCGTGTTGGTCTACTCCGTGTTTACGGGGGCCGCGGCGCTGGCGGAAAATGTCTGGCAGCTCGGTGCGTTTCGTCTGCTGGCGGGAATCGGCATCGGCGGTGAATGGGCGCTGGCCGGTACGTATGTCGCGGAAGCGTGGCCCGAGGACCGGCGCAAGATGGGCGCCGGGTACCTGCAGACCGGCTACTACACCGGGTTCTTCCTCGCCGCCGCCCTGAATTTTACGGTCGGCGCTCACTTCGGTTGGCGCGCGATGTTTCTGTGCGGACTCGCACCGGTGATTCTGTCGCTCTACATCGTCTTCAAGGTCAAGGAACCGGAGCGCTGGCAGCAGGCCGCCGCCGCCGTTGCGCGAATCAATCCCTTGCGCGCGATTTTCAGCGGTGCCAACCGGCCCCGCACGATCGTCAATGCGGCTCTTCTGACCGTTTCAATTGTTGGCCTGTGGGCGGGGACG
>DATBCZ010000488.1:0-2565 GCA_036270175.1 Steroidobacteraceae bacterium
TTTCCAACCCACGCGACGTGGTGAAGTAGGTTCGAAAGATCTCATCACCGTCACGGAGGAAGACACTCAGACCGTGTTGCTCGCCCGCGGGGGTCGTCAAACCAAAGTCCGCGTTGAAGGTATTGGCCGCCGAGGAGACCCAGGGGACCGTCCATTGCATCCGTTTGCGGTAAGCCTCGAGATTCGCCAGCGGCGCCAATGAGACCACCGCAAAGGAGACATCGCGGGCGTTCAGATGGACGCGCGTGTACTGGCCGATGTTGTCCAGAAACATGGAGCAGCCCGGACAGCCGGCCGAGGGCCAACCACTCACGCCTTCCGCGAACATGAAATGGTACAGCAGCAGCTGGGGGCGTCCGTCGAACAGATCGAGCAGGCGCACCTTACCGCCGGGCCCTTCAAAGACGTAATCCTTCTCGACCCGTGTCATGGGCAGGCGGCGCCGTTGCGCTGCCAGCGCATCCCGCTGATGAGTGAGCTCCTTCTCTTTCGCGAATAGCGCCTCGTAATTCGCGCGCCACTCGGCCTCGGAAACGATCTTGGGAAGTGCCGTCTTGACTGTCGACATGCTGGTTCTCCATCTCATGCGGGCGGAATGGCCACCCGCGGCCCTGTCTCCAAGACGACCGGGAACCGCCCCGTCCGACGACTCGTTGATGAATTTGTGGAAACTGTAGCCGGACGCGGGCTTACCATGCCTTGGATCCGCCCCCCGGACGGGCACCCTCGAGGCTTCGCACGTCGGTCCATGGGTCGGAGCACGTCTAAGTATGACGAAACACTGCGATGTCCTGATCGTTGGCGCCGGTCCCACCGGCCTCGTCCTGGCTCTGTGGCTGACCCGGCTCGGCGTACCCCTCAGGATCATCGATAAAACAGCGGAGGCCGGCACGACCTCCCGGGCCCTGGCGGTACAGGCCCGGACGCTCGAGCTCTACCGCCAGCTGAATCTCACCGACGCCGTCCTGGCCCTGGGCCACAAGGTCCCCGCCATCAACCTGTGGGTGAGAGGCGAGCAGAAGGCCCACCTGGCTTTCGAGACCGTCGGCGGCGGACTTACCCCCTACCCGTTCCTCCACATCTTTCCGCAGGACCAACACGAGCGGCTCCTTCTGCAACGCCTGCAGGAGTTGGGCGTGTCGGTCGAGCGCAGCACCGAGCTCCTCGGGTACTCAGAGCAAGCGGATCGAGTGGTGGCCCGCCTGCGCGGACCCGACGGCCAGGAAGAATCCTGTGAAGCAACTTATGTGGCGGGTTGCGACGGCGCCCGCTCCCTGGTGCGTGAGACCATGGGCACGGGCTTTCCGGGCGGAACGTACCGGCAGGTGTTCTATGTCGCAGATATCGATGTCAAAGGCGCGGTGTCCAACGGTGAGCTGCATATCGATCTGGATGAAGCTGACTTTCTCGCGGTGTTTCCTCTGGCCGGCGAGGGTCGCGCGCGACTCATCGGAACGGTGCGCGACCAGAGAGCCGACAACGCCGAATCGCTTCGTTTCGAGGATGTCAGCAGCAGTGCGATCGAGCACATGAAGGTGCAGGTTGAGAAGGTCAATTGGTTCTCGACTTACCGGGTTCATCACCGGGTGACCGACCACTTCCGCAAGGGTCGCGCCTTCGTGTTGGGGGACGCGGCCCACATTCACAGCCCCGCTGGCGGCCAGGGCATGAATACGGGAATCGGCGATGCGGTCAACCTGGCCTGGAAGCTCCAGTCGGTTCTGCAAGGGCATGCGCCCGACGCGCTGCTCGACAGTTATGAAACCGAGCGCATCAAGTTCGCGCGCCGGCTGGTGGCAACCACCGACAAGGTATTCACGTTCGCGACCGCCGACGGACGGCTGGCCGATGTGATCCGAACTCGAATCGCGCCCCTGGTAATGCCGCGCCTGATAGGTTTCGAATTCGCGCGCGAGTTCCTGTTCCGTACGGTGTCCCAGATCATGCTCAACTACCGTGACGGCCCGCTCAGCGCGGGAACGGCGGGACAGGTCCATGGCGGGGACCGGCTGCCCTGGGCAGGTGACGGTCAGGATGATAACTTTGCTTCGCTGGCGGATGCGGTCTGGCAGATCCATGTCTATGGCTCGGTAAGACCGGAACTCACAACCTGGTGCACCGCGCATGGTCTTCCCCTGCATAGTTTCGACTGGAGCTCCGGGCATGAGGCAGCTGGTTTTGCTCGCGATGCGGTGTATCTCCTTCGACCTGACACCTATGTCGCGCTCGCGGATGCGACCGGGACGGCTGGCGCAGTCGAGAGCTATTTCACACAACACAACATCCGGCGCTGACTGCCGCTACGCGACCGCTTTCCTGATTGGCGCCTCCCTTGCACTGACGCCTCTCACGGCGGCGGCGGCGAGCTGCACCCATAAAGGCGTGGAATTGCAGGTTCTCGGCTCCGGCGGCCCCGAGTTGGAGGATAAACGCGCCTCCACGAGTTACCTCGTATGGCAAGACGGTCGGCCGCGCATTGTCGTCGACAGCGGCGGCGGGAGCGCGCTGCAGTTTGGGCGCGCGGGCGCCCACGTGTCGCAACTCGATGCCATTTTCTTCACGCAC
>DATBCZ010000489.1:0-23562 GCA_036270175.1 Steroidobacteraceae bacterium
CCAGCCATAACTCAGGGTCGGCTCGAGCTCATCGATCTGTTCCGCGTACTCGTGCGCGGAGTTGCCTGTCAGGCGGACTTCCTGCCAGTTGAGCGCGGCCGCCGATTGCACGTCGCGCGGCATGAGGCGCGGCGCCTCGGCATAGTTGAGATTCGTGATGACCAACACCGTGGCGGGATGCTCGTAGAACCGGTCGGGCATCTTTTCGAGCCCGAGCCGCACGTCCTCGAGACTGATTTCCTTCGCCACCACCAGCAGTGGGACTGTTGGAAACGCGCGGTGTGTGCTGCGCATGAGCCGCGACAGCACGGTGGCGTCGCCCATGCCGGCGTCGAAGAAACGCAGTGCCGGCGGCGTCGGCTTCAAGAAACTCAACTCGTGTGCCGCGCGACGTGCGACGGCCGACTTTTCGTTGCAGGTATTGACGAAAGCGAGGTACTTCTGGCGGTTGTCGTAGAAGCGGAAGGGCGGGGAAGCGCCGCTCGCGGCGGCGGCTCCGGCGTCCCGGATGCCCGTGCGTTGGTCGTCGCTCGACGCCGCTACCGACATGTTCAACCCCCCTCTGGTACGGACAGGGGGGCACGGTACCCACTCCCCGCCGGGGGCGGAAATCGGTAGGTTGGATGTGAGCTATAGGCAGCGCGAATTGATGCAGGCAACAGGGTTGCCGGAAATCCCGGGACCGGGGCAAGGGGCCGCCGTAAGCGCCACTCAGTCCGGCCGGTTAAAGCTCATTTGACAGTATTGGCAGGCTTGGCCTGTGCCGCCGCCAGCAGCCCGACCGCCTTCCTGGCGACGTCATTCAGCCCGGAGCCCTGGCGCTCCTCGCAATAGGTGATCATCTGGGCCCGCATCCGGGGCTCCCAATAGCGCCGTAAGTGAGTGGCCACCTCGGTCGCGGCGGCGTCCTGGCCGAGCTCGCCCTCCCAGAACGAAGTGATCTGGTTGGCCATCTTGATGAGCAGATCGATATTCATTGCCCGCCTGTCATTTCAATCGCCCGGGATTCGCATAAACCACGTGCCGGTCGCGCCGTGCGAATGCCACGAGAGTCATCCCGGTTTTCTGTGCCATCCGCACCGCAAACGCCGTCGGAGCCGAAAACGCCGCCAAAAACGAGATCCCGACCGTGGCGCACTTCTGCACCATCTCGTAGCTCGCCCGGCTCGTAATCAGCATGTAGCCCGAGGCGAGATCGACCTTGCCGCGCACCAGGGCCCCGATCGCCTTATCGAGCGCGTTATGGCGCCCTACGTCCTCACGAACCAACTGGATACCCTGACCCGGGACAACCCAGGCCGCGGCATGGACACTGCCCGTCCGCGCATTGATGGGCTGCAAAGACCCGAGCTGCTCGATGGCCGCATGCAAATCCTGGATCGTCACATCCGTGCCCGGGCCCACCTGCGGAACTTCGCGAATCGCGTCCTCCGCCGTCTCGGCCCCACACAGCCCACAACCCGTTCTACCCGTGAGATTACGCCTCCGGTGGAGCAACTCCGTGAACCGCTCCCAAGCGACGGTCACACGAACGTCCACCGCATCGGCGCCGAGCGTGACATCCACCTCGCGGATCTCATCGGCGCGTGCGACGAGACCTTCGCTCAGCGTGAAACCGACAGCGAAGTCCTCAAAGTTCGCGGGCGTCGCCAACATCACAACATGCGGCACGTTGTGAAAGACGATCGCGACCGGGACCTCCTCGGCGACCTGGTCTGTCGTATGCGTCGTGTCGCCTTGCGACCAACGATCGACACCGAACTCGGTGCTGACCGCCTTCCGCTCATCAATGAATGCGATTGCCATGATTTTGTACGACCTAAGACAGCGCGCTCAGGCCGGCGCCGTATCGCGTTTCCGCTTGCGCTGCTGCTTCGGCATGGAGCGCTCTTCCTGCGCCCTCTTCTGCCAGGCATCCTTCTGACTGACGAACACCACCTCGACGGCGGTGACCTTGTACTCCGGACAGTTTGTGGCCCAGTCGGAATTCTCGGTCGTGACGACGTTGGCGTTGGTCTCCGGGAAGTGGAACGTTGTGTAGACCACTCCCGGCGCGATCTTTTCGGTCACCCTGGCGCGCAACACCGTCTCGCCGGCGCGACTCGTCAAACCCACCCAGTCACCATCACCGATACCGCGGACTTCCGCGTCGTGCGGGTGGATGTCGAGAATGTCTTCCTTGTGCCAGGTCGTATTTTGCGTACGGCGAGTCTGCGCGCCTACGTTGTACTGACTCAGGATGCGGCCCGTGGTCAGAATGAGCGGGAAGCGACTGTTGGAACGCTCGCTGGTCGGCACGTACTCGGTCGAAAAGAACTTACCCTTGCCACGTACGAACTGGTGAATGTGCATCGTCGGCGTGCCATTGGGAGCCGCGTCATTACACGGCCACTGGATACTACCGAGCCGATCGATCTTCTCGTAACTCACGCCCGTGAACGTCGGTGTGAGACGCGCGATCTCGTCCATGATCTCCGACGGATGCTTGTAGCTCATCGGATAGCCGAGCGCATTCGACAGCAGCATCGTGACCTGCCAGTCCTCGTAGCCGCCACGCGCCGGCATGACTTTGCGGACGCGCGAAATGCGACGCTCGGCATTCGTGAACGTGCCGTCTTTCTCCAGGAACGAAGAGCCCGGCAGGAACACGTGCGCAAAGCGCGCTGTCTCATTCAGGAACAGGTCCTGAACGATGACGCACTCCATGGCTTCCATGGCCTTGCTGACATGATGTGTGTTGGGATCCGACTGCACCGGATCCTCACCCTGGATGTACATGGCCTTGAAGGTGCCATCGAGGGCCGCTTCGAACATATTCGGTATGCGCAGGCCGGGCTCCGACTGCAGCTTCACGCCCCACGTCGCTTCGAACAACTCACGTACGCTCGTATCCGACACGTGACGGTAACCGCTGAACTCGTGCGGGAAGGAGCCCATGTCACAGGCGCCCTGCACGTTGTTCTGACCGCGCAGCGGGTTCACACCCACCCCTTCGCGACCGAGGTTACCCGTCGCCATTGCGAGATTCGCGATCGCCATAACGGTGGTGGTGCCCTGGCTATGCTCGGTGACACCGAGGCCGTAGTAGATCGCGCCGTTACCGCCGGTCGCAAACAAACGCGCCGCGCCGCGCACGAGCTCCGCGGGAACACCAGTGACGCCTGCCATCTCCTCGGGCGAGTTCTCCGGCTTCGACACGAACGCCTTCCACTTCGCGTAGGACTCCGGCTCGCACCGCTCGTTCGCGAAATCGTCCTTCGCCAGACCCTCGGTCACCACCACATGCGCCAACGAATTGAGCACCGCAACGTTGGTGCTCGGCGTCAACTGCAGATGATAGTCCGCGTGGATGTGCGGCGAATGAACCAGATCCGTCATGCGCGGGTCGACGACGATGAGCTTCGCTCCCTCGCGCAACCGACGCTTCATCTGCGATCCGAACACGGGGTGACCGTCGGTTGGATTCGCGCCGATGACCATGATCACGTCCGACTTCTTGACGGAATCGAACGTCTGCGTCCCCGCCGACTCGCCCAGCGTATTCTTCAGACCATACCCGGTCGGGGAGTGACAGACGCGCGCGCAGGTGTCGACGTTATTCGTGCCGAACGCGGCGCGAATGACTTTCTGCACCAGGTACGACTCCTCGTTCGTACAGCGTGAGGAGGTGATCCCACCGACAGACTCGCGACCATACTTCGCCTGGATGCGACGGATCTCGCTCGCGGCGTAGTCGATGGCGACTTCCCACGACACTTCCTGCCACTGGTCGGTGATATTTTTACGGATCATCGGCTTGGTGACGCGATCCGAGTGAGTCGCGTACCCGAAGGCGAAACGACCCTTCACGCAGGCGTGACCGTGGTTCGCGTGACCGTCACGGTTCGGCACCATGCGCACCACTTCTGACTCGACACCCGTACCTTTTACTTCGGCCTTGAAGCTGCAACCCACACCACAGTAGGCACAAGTCGTCGTTACCGCGCGCTCGGGTTGCCCCAAGCCAATGATCGACTTCTCGGTGAGCGCCGCGGTCGGGCAGGACTCGACGCACGCGCCACACGAGACGCATTCGGAATCCAGGAACGGCTCATTCTGGCTCGCGGAAACCTTCGATTCGAAGCCGCGGCCCTGGATCGTCAGGGCAAACGTCCCCTGCACTTCGTCGCAGGCCCGCACGCAACGTGAGCAGACGATGCACAGTTCGGGATTGAAGCTGAAATAAGGCGTGCTCTCGTCCTTCGCCAGCGGACGATGCATCTCGATCTCGCCCTTCAGACCGTACGAGGTTTCTTCGATGCCCACGACATCGGCCATATCCTGCAATTCGCAGTGGCCGTTCGCGGGACAGCTCACGCACTCGAGCGGGTGATCGGAAATGTACAGGTCCAACACGCCCTTGCGCAGGCTCGACAACTTGTCGGATTGTGTGCGGACCTTCATTCCGGGCGCGACAGTAGTCGTGCACGAAGCCGGATAACCCTTGCGGCCTTCGATCTCCACGAGACACAGACGGCATGAGCCGAATGCCTTCAGCGTGTCGGTGGCGCACAGCTTCGGCACCTTGACATCGGCGAGGGCCGCGGCGCGCATTACCGAAGTACCCTCCGGAACCGTTACCGACACTCCGTCGATTTCAACGGTGACCGGTCCCGCGCTTTGCGCCGGATTGGGGGTGCCCAGGTCTTCATAGTCGATCGCAAACATGTCGAATCCTCAGTGCCGCGTGCGTGCGCGGAAATCCTCGCTGAAATGCTTGAGCGCGCTGGTCACGGGGAACGGCGTCATGCCGCCCAGACCGCACAGCGACCCCTGCAACATGGTTTCGCACAATTCCTCGAGCTGGCGGACGTTACGCTCGGTTTCCACTCCGCCGAGAATACGGTCGATCACTTCAACACCGCGGGTCGAGCCGATCCGGCAGGGCGTGCACTTGCCGCAGGACTCGACCGCACAGAACTCCATCGCATAGCGCGCCATCCGGGCCATATCGACGGTATCGTCGAACACGACGATTCCGCCGTGACCCAACAGCGCGCCGATACCAGCCAACGCTTCGTAATCAATAGCTACGTCGAACTGCGACGCTGGAATGTAGGCTCCCAGAGGCCCGCCCACCTGCACGGCACGAATGGGTCGACCCGTCGCAGAACCGCCACCGTAGTCGTACAACAACTCGCGCAACGTAACACCGAACGCGCGCTCGACGAGGCCGCCGCGCTTGATGTTGCCCGCGAGTTGCAGAGGCAGTGTGCCACGCGACCTGCCCACGCCGAAGTTCTTATAGAACTCCGCGCCTTTCTGCAGAATGATCGGTACCGTGGCGAGGGTCATGACGTTGTTGACGATCGTGGGCTGTCCAAACAGACCTTTGATCGCCGGCAGCGGCGGCCGAACGCGGATCTCACCGCGTTTGCCTTCGAGACTCTCCAACATCGAGGTCTCTTCCCCGCACACGTAAGCACCTGCGCCCATCCGGACTTCGAGATCGAAGCGCTTCCCGCTACCCATCACGTCGTTACCGAGATAGCGCGCCTGGTAGGCGGCGGCGATCGCGCGATTGAGGGCGCGGTACGCATGAGGATATTCGGCGCGCAGGTAGATGTAACCCTGGGTCGCACCCACCGCGATCCCCGCGATAGTCATGCCTTCCACGAGAGCGAGCGGATCGCCTTCCATCAACATGCGATCGGAAAAGGTACCCGAGTCGCCCTCGTCGGCATTGCAGGTGATGTACTTCTGTCCGGCCGGCTGATCGAGAACCGTTTTCCACTTGATGCCGGTTGGGAAGGCAGCGCCGCCGCGGCCACGCAGCCCCGAATCCAACACCGCCTGTACGATCTGCGCCGGCGCCAGGGACAGCGCCCGGCGCAGCCCCTGGTATCCGTCGTTCGCCACGTAGTCCGCGACGCTCTGCGGATCGACAATGCCCACTCGCGCGAAGGTCAGGCGCTGTTGGCTGGCGAACCACGGAACCGCCTCGACCAATCCGAGCGCGAGCGCGTGTTGACCACCGTTGAGGAAGTCCGCAGCAAACAGACCGGGCACATCTGCCGGCGTCACCGGTCCGTAGCCGACCCGCCCGTTGGCCGTCACCACTTCCACGAGGGGCTCGAGCCAACAGGCGCCGCGCGAGCCATTGCGCACCAGATTCAGCTCGACACCTCGCGCGGCGGCCTCGCTGGCAATCGCGCTCGCCACCTCGTCGGCACCCAACGAGAGAGCCGCCGCATCAATGGGCACATAAACCGTAACAGTCACTTGTTACGACCCTGTTCCGCGATCATCGCGTCGAAGCGCTCTGCCGTCAGCCGGCCGTAGAGGCGACCATCCACCATCGCCGCCGGCGAACAGGCGCAATTCCCGAGGCAATAGATCGGCTCCAGCGAGAACTTTCCGTCCCCGGTCGTCTCGTGAAAGTCGACTCCGAGACTGCGTTTCGCATGCTCCGCGAGCTCGTCGGCGCCCATGGATTGACACGCCTCGGCCCGGCACAGGCTGACTACATGCTTCCCAGGCGGCGTCCGCCGAAAGTAATGATAGAAAGTGACTACGCCGTGAACTTCGGCACGGGACAAATTGAGTCCCTGGGCAACCACCGGTACCGCGCCCTCGGTGACGTATCCGAGTGCCGCCTGGATAGCGTGCAGCACCTCGATGAGCGGCCCGGGACGGCCTTTCAGTTCGCCGACGATGCGGAGGACGGTTTCGGAGTCGTTTGGGGACAGTGTGTGGGTCATGTAAGAGGAAACGTTGGAGCCAGAACGGCCAGGTGACTAATCAATGATGCTAATCCGAGCTATCGAACCGGACTATATGTCGCCGGCTTCATAACCGCCGGCGAACGGCACACGCAGCGGATGGCGTACCATGGTGGGCTAATTCACTGATATTGTGGCGAAAAGCGCGCCTGACAAGCGCGGCAACGACCGCTACGCGACCGCAACCGACTTTCCCATGCAACTTAACCGCTTCGACCTGAACCTGTTGATCGCCCTGGACGCCCTGCTCCATGAGAAGAACGTCACAAGGGCGGCCGAGCGGGTCTTCGTCTCCCAGCCCGCCATGAGCGCCGCTCTGCAGAAACTGCGGGAATACTTCAACGACCAGCTCCTGGTCCGGGTCGGACGGGACATGGAGCTCACGCCCCGGGGCCTATCGCTCGTCGAGCCGGTCCGGGAGGCCTTGCTGCGCATTCAGGCGACGCTGGGCACGCAGCCGAGCTTCGACCCCGGCACCGTTCGCCGCACCTTCACACTCATCGTATCCGCTGATGCCGTGCTGCGCGTCATGCCTGCCGTATTCAAGCGGCTGGCCAAGGAGGCGCCCGGGATCACCTGCCACGTCGAGCATTTTTCCGAGACGACCCTGTCGCGGCTCGAATACGGCGACGCCGATCTCTATTTGGGGCTGAACAGCCTGCGCCTGTTTGGCCTGCGGGCGTTTCCAGACACCTTGCGGATGTTCGACATTCGGCCGGTGCAGTGGGTAGCGGTCGTGGCGCAGAACCATCCCTCCGTCGAGAACTCGATTACCGAAGCGCAGTACCTCGCCCTGCCCCATGTTTTCGGCTGGCCGAGCGGCCATACGCTACCGCTGGAGGAAATGGTCCGGCGCCTGACCAACGCCGACATCGATGTCAGGGCAACCACGCCGGGGCTGTTGGAGATTCCGTTCCTGTTGGAAGGCACGGAGTTGATCGCGACGCTGCCGGAACACCTGGCGCGGGTGTTGGCGAAGTTGGCGCCGGTGAAGGTGTTACCGTTGCCCTTCGCCACCCCGGAAACGCGCGAGGTCGTGATCTGGCACAAAAGAAATGAGCCAGACCCGGGTCATGCGTGGTTGCGCGAGATCATCATTGCAGTGGCGAAGGAGGTTTAGAAGCCCCGCCGCCACCCCGCCGAAGCGGCCCGCCCCTCAGGCCTCGCCCCACACCTCGCGCGCGATCTCGATCACCAGCCGCAGCTTCTGCGCCTGTTGCTCGATGGCAATGTCGTTGCCGTGCACGGTGCTCGAGAAACCACATTGCGGTGACAACGCCAACTGCTCGAGCGGCGCGTATTGCGCGGCTTCGTCGATGCGGCGCTTGATGGCATCCTTGTTTTCCAACGAGCCGAGCTTGGTCGTGATGAGACCCAGCACGACAATCTTGCCTTTCGGCAGGAAGCGCAAAGGCTTGAAGTCGCCGCTGCGTTGGTCGTCGTACTCGAGAAAGTAGGCGTCAACGTTCATCTCCGAGAGCAGCGCTTCCGCCACCGGCTCGTAGCCGCCCTGGGCGGCCCAGGTGCTCTTGAAGTTGCCGCGGCACAGATGCATCGACAACGTCATCCCGGCAGGCTTTTGCGCCACGACGCGGTTGACGAAGCTCGCGTAGCGATGCGGGAGCTCGTTCGGGTCGTCACCACGCTTCTTGGCGGCCTCGCGCATCCCTTCATCGCACAGGTAAGCGAGATTCGTGTCATCCATCTGCACGCTCGTGCAGCCGGCGGCGGCCAGAGAGCGCAACTCCGCGCCGTAAGCGTCAGCAACATCCTGGTAGAACTGCTCGAGATCCGGATAGTGCTTGCTGCTGATACCGGCGCGACCGCCACGGAAATGCAGCATGGTCGGCGACGGGATGGTGACCTTCGGGGTTCGCTTCGTGGCGTTGCGAAGAAACTGGAAATCAGCGAGTTGGATGTCTTTAACGTGACGAACCTTGTCGACCACCTTCATGGTCGGAGGAGACAGATGCTCCTTACCGTCCGGACCCACAACGGACACCGGGATCTCCGTCTGCACGCCGCCGAGCTGTTTCAGGAAATCCAGGTGGAAGTACTCGCGGCGGAACTCACCATCGGTAATTGATTTGAGCCCAATCTCTTCCTGGAACTTCACGACTTCGGCGATCGCCTTGTCTTCGACAGCGCGCAGCTGCGCCAGGGTGATTTCCCCCTTGGCGGCCTGCGCACGCGCATCCAACAGATACTTGGGACGTAAGAAGCTGCCGACCTGGTCGGCACGGAAAACGGACAGCCCGTCGAGGCCGCTGCTGCTGGGCTTTAAATTCGCATTCATCGTGGATCCTTGCGTCAGCTACCGCAGAATTCTGGCGTGGTGAACCAGGTGATCCTGCATGAAGGTTGAAATGAAGTAGTAGCCATGATCGTAGCCCTCATGGCGCCGCAGCTGCAGCGGATAGCCCACTTTCTTACAGGCGTCCTCGAACAGGTGCGGGTGCAGCTGGGTCTGCAGAAACTGATCGGAGAGCCCCTGGTCGATCAGGATCTGCGGCTTGCGGGCCGCATCCTTCACGCCGACGACGAGCTCGGTGGCGTCGTAACTGCTCCACTGCCCGCGGTCCGGACCCAGGTAACCGGAGAACGCCTTCTGCCCCCAGGGACACTGTTTGGGCGCCGCAATGGGCGCGAAGGCCGACACCGAGCGATAACGATCCGGATTACGCAGCGCGATGGTGAGCGCCCCATGCCCACCCATGGAATGTCCGAAAATTCCCGTGCGAGCGGAGTCCGCAGGAAATTGCGCTTCGATCAGCGAGCGAAGCTCCTGTGTGACATACGTGTACATACGGTAATGCCGTGACCAGGGCTCGACAGTGGCGTCCACGTAGAAGCCGGCGCCGACCCCGAAGTCCCAGGAGTCGCTGTCGCCCGGCAGCTTTACCCCTCGCGGGCTCGTGTCTGGCGCGACGAGCATGATCCCGAGCTCCGCGGCAATCCGTTGCGCGCCCGCCTTGATCATGAACGTCTCTTCCGTGCAGGTCAGTCCGGCGAGGTAATACAGCACCGGAACACGTCCCGATTGCGCCTGCGGAGGTGTAAAGACCGAGAACTTCATGGAGCACGCGGTGCTGGCCGCCTCATGCTTGTAAAAGCCCACGGTCCCGTTGAAGCAACGGTGTTGACTGATGACTTCGAACGGAATGACTGCCATGACGCTTCACCGATCCTGCTTCCGGGGCCGGCGATTCTAGCATCGTCGCCCGCAGCCGCTGGCCCCACGATGCGCCGGTAATGGTTTAATGGCGGCACTGTTCCCATTCGTAACACCGCCCTCATGGCCAATCGCTATCAAGCTCCCCTCGCCCTCGTGCGTCTCGCCTTGGACCAGGCCGCGGAGACCTCAGCCGCCAGCACCCTCCCGGGTTACAAAGAAGTTCTCTCCGACCTTGCCGAGCCGATCCTGGAGAACGCCTCGCGCTTCGCCGGCGAGGTGCTTTCGCCTCTGAACCCGATCGGCGACCGGTCTCCATCGCACCGCGAATCCAACGGCGTCGTCACTCCACCGGGCTTCATCGAGGCCTATCGCCGATTTCGGGAGGATGGTTGGGCGTCCCTCGCCACACCCGAGGAATACGGGGGCCAGGGTTTACCCACCCTGATAGCCGCCGCCGTCACCGAAATGTGGGGCGGCGCGAATCTCTCGTTCGCCATGTGCCCTGAGCTCACGGTGGGAGCGCTCGGCGCGCTCAAAGTCCATGGCGCAGCGCCGCTCCTCGACACTTACGCCTCTCACCTCGCGAGCGGCGAGTGGGCGACGGCCATGTGCCTCACGGAGCCGCACGCCGGATCGGACCTCTCGACGCTTCGAACCCGCGCGGAGCCGGATGGCGCTGCGTGGAGGCTGTTTGGGCGGAAGATCTACATCTCGTGGGGCGATCACGACCTCACAGACAACATCGTGCATTTCGCGCTCGCGCGCACGCCAGACGCGCCGGCTGGCCTGAAGGGCATTTCGTTATTCCTCGTGCCCAAGAAGGTCCCCAATGCGAGCGGCGCGCTGACCAAGAACGACATTGACGCTGTCTCTCTCGAGCACAAGATGGGGATTCGCGCGAGTCCCACGTGTGTAATGGTGCTCGGAGAGAAAGATGGCGCACGCGGCTGGCTCATCGGGCGCTTGAATGATGGCCTCGGCTGCATGTTCACCATGATGAACCACATGCGCCTCGGAGTTGGGTTGCACTCCCTCGGACTCGCCGAGCGCTCACTGCAGCTGGCCCGCGACTACGCGCGCGAGCGCCTGCAAGGGCGCGATGCAACTGGCGCGCAACGACCGATCATCGAGCATGCGGACGTGCGCAGAATGCTGCTCGCGATGAAGTCACTAACCCAGGCCGCGCGGGGACTGGCTTACCTGGCCGCTGCAACGTTGGACGTCGCACATTCCGCAAAGGATGACGGCCAACGGGCCGCGGCAACTCGCCGCGCGGACCTACTGACACCGATCGTGAAAGCCTGGTGCTCGGATGTCGCGGTCGAGGTGGCATCGCTCGGCGTGCAGATCCACGGCGGCATGGGTTTTGTCGACGACGCCGAAATCTCGCAGGTCTATCGCGACGCCCGCATTGGGCCCATCTTCGAAGGCACGAACTACATCCAGGCGCAGGATCTCCTGGGCCGCAAGGTGATTCGCGACCGAGGCGTGGCGTTGGGCGAACTGTTGGGCGAGATCGAAAAGGCGGCACGAGCGCTGCCCGACGAGGCGAACGCGTCCGCCAGCGCGACGGCAACCTCTTACCTACGCTCCGGCCTCCTCGACGGCTGCGCCAGACTGCGCGCCACAACCGCCGGTCTCATGGCAAACGCCGCGCACGAACCCGATCTCGTCGGCGCGACCGCCCATCACTTCCTGCAATGGCTCGGAGTTCTCGTGGGAGGTTGGCAACTGGCACTAACAGCGACCCGCGCAGCCGCTGAACCTGACAAAGGCGTGGCACGCGCCACCGCCGACATCGCCGCCTTCTATGGCGCGCACATACTGCCGCGCTACTACGCACACGAGGCGACGGTAAGAAACGGAGTTGGCGTCATCGCGAAGGCTTCGATGGCGGATTTCTAACGACAGTCACGGAACCTACGGACGCAGCAGCACGCCGGCCGCCTCACTCGCCCCCTACGTCAACTTCCTCAACAACTCCAACAAACGCTCCCGCCCACCAACTCCGAGTCGCGCCGCGACCCGCTCCTCCCACTGCGTATGCAACTCCAGGGCCCGTTGCAACACAGCCTCCCCGTGCTCGGTGAGATGGAGCGCCGAGGAGCGACGGTCCGGAACACCCGCCTTGCGCAGTGCCAACCCTCGCCGTTGCAACTCGTTCAGCAGCGGCACGAAGTTGGCTTTCTGCAGCCCGAGCGCCGCGCACACCTCGGTCTGGCGAACGCCCGGATTCTCGCGGATGAGTGTCAGGACAGCGAACTGCGTCGGGCGCAGGTCCACTTCCTTCATCGCCTCCAGAAACCCCGCGACCGACGAGATCTGCGCTCGACGTAAGGCGTAGCCAACGTAATCGGCGAGGGGCCCAAAACGCACCGGCCGAGTCGGTCGGGCTTCGATGACTCGCCCGGCGGGCCCCTCAGACTCGCTGTCGCGCGGCTTTTTGCGCGCTTGAACTGGGGCTCGGCTCATTTGGCGCTATCCGGGGAACTCAGCCCTGACAAATCGAGTCCAGCAGAGAAGTGCATAGGAGCGGTTGCCTTGCCAGCAGATCGAGATAGTTATAGCATATAACCGTTTGAGGCCCGACCGGTCAGCGCATGACGCAACTTGAAACCTTTTCGACGGCCGGCATGGAGCCGCGCCGCAAAATTGAGTTCTGGAATGATGCGGCCTGTGCCTCGTTCACGCCTATCGTATCCGACCCGCTGGACCTGCGGAACTTCAACGGCCGCCTGACACGCACGAAGCTGGGCGATATCCGTCTCGGCGAGGTCTACTCGGACGCGCAAACCGTCCGACACCTGCGCGCCCACGTGGCACGCACCCGAACCCCCATGTTCTTCCTGCAGATGCAACTCGAAGGCGAGAGCATCAACCGGCAGGACGGCCGTGAGGCGAAGCTCGGTCCGGGCGACTTCACCCTGTGCGACACGGCACGTCCGTACGAGATGCAGTTCGAGAAATCCAACCGCATGTTCGTGGTGGGAATTCCCGACACGCTCCTGCGGCGTCATCTCGCCTCGCCCGAGAGCGTGGTGGCCATCCCGATGTCCGGAAGCTCGGGCCTGTCGGGACTGCTGTCGCAATTCCTGCGCGATTTCTGGACGCGCTGCCGCGACGACCTCGACCCGATTATCGTTCCCCGCATCAGCCGCGCGATTCTCGACCTGGTGGCGAGCGCCTACACGACGTTGCCACAGGCGCAGTCCGACCGCTCGTCGCTGGCCACTTCGCATCGCATACGAATCCTGAACTACATCGAGGCTCACCTCGGCGACCCCGATCTCACACCCATGCGGGTCGCGGAAGCCTGCAAGATGACCCCCCGTTACCTGCATCACCTTTTCTCGGAAGAGGCGGAAACCGTCGCGCGATTCATTCTGCGCCGCCGCCTCGAAGAGTGCTCACGGGCACTCACCATCCCGTCGCAGCAGGCACGCACGGTCACCTCGATTGCCTTCGACTTCGGTTTCAACAGTCCGACGCACTTCGGCCGCGTATTCCGCGCCCGCTACGGCATCACACCGCGCGATTACCGCCAGCGACAAACGGGCCTCTGACGGGCCTCGAGCAAAGACGAAAAAAGAGGAAAACAGCATGTCATCCAGTGAGTCGAACAGCCGTCCGGGCCACCTGCGGATCGCGACGGAAGAGGCGTGGGCAACCCCTGAGATGTTGAATCTCTACCGTCGCATGCTGGCTGAGAACACACTCGACGATCCGGGCTTCAAAAGCCTCTGGGGCTTCTACCTCGGCAGCCAGAACCCGCGTCCCAAATTCATCATCGATCGACTGCAGGAACTGGGGCAGCCGCGCATCGACGACATGAATGCGAGCGGCGTCGACAAACAGATCCTCTCGCTCACCTCACCCGGCGTTCAGGTTTTCGACGCGGCAACCGCCGTGTCGGTTGCAATCTCCAGCAACGACCAGCTCGCGGAAGCCATCCGGAAGCATCCCGATCGCTACGCAGGCCTGGCAGCCGTTGCCCCGCAGAACCCGAAGGAAGGCGCCAAGGAGCTCGAGCGCGGCGTCCGTCAACTCGGTCTGAAGGGTGCGATTCTGAACTCGCACACCCTGGGCGAATACCTGGACGACCCGAAGTTCTGGGACATTTTCGCCGCGGCGGAAGCGCTCGATGTCCCCATCTACCTGCATCCCAACAGTCCCTCGAAGGGTCTCATCGAGCCCTTGCTCGCCCGCGGTCTCGACGGGGCCATCTACGGATTCGGTGTGGATACGGGGATGCACCTGCTGTCCATCATCACGAGCGGCGCCTTCGATCGCTTCCCGCAGTTGAAGATCGTCGTCGGTCACCTGGGCGAGGCGCTGCCCTTCTGGCTCTTCCGCCTCGACTACATGCATCACGCGACGGTGAGCTCGAAACGCTATGCCTTCATGAAGCCGCTGAAGAAAAAAGTCAGCGACTACATGCGTGAAAATGTGTTCGTCACCAACAGCGGCATGGCCTGGGCACCGGCGATCCAGTTCTGCCAGCAGGTCCTGGGCATGGACCGCGTGCTCTACGCGATGGACTACCCGTACCAGTTCGCGCCGGAGGAAGTGAAAGAGATGGAGCGCTCTTCCCTGTCGGCCGCCGACCAGAAGAAGTTCTATCAAACCAACGCGGAAGCGGTATTTGGCTTGTAAGAGACATGGGGAGCGGCGCAACGCCGCTCCCCGTTCGAACTACAGAGCCACCGACACCGTCTTGACCTCGGTATAGGCCTCGACTCCCTCGCGGCTATTCTCCCGACCCCAACCCGACTGTTTGAAACCACCGAATGGCATGGCGTAGTCGATTCCCATGCCGCCGTTGATGCGCACGGTGCCCGCCTTGATCCGGCGCGCCAGCTTGTGAGCCAGGCTGATGTCACGAGTCCAGACGCTGGAAGAAAGGCCATAGTCAGTATCGTTGGCGATCCGCACGATACGATCTAGATCCTCGTCGTCGATCGGCATCGCGCAAACGACGGGTCCGAAGATCTCCTCGCGTACGACGCGCATGTCGCGGTTCGTCTCGGCGAGTACGGTCGGCTGCATGAAATAGCCTTTGCCTTCGACGCGTTTCCCGCCGACAACGACTTCGGCGCCCTGCTCGGTTCCCGAGTCCACATATCCTGACACGCGGTCGAGTTGCTTCTGCGAAATCAGAGGACCCATTTGCGTGTCCGGTTGCATCCCAGGACCCACCTTCAGCGCTTTTGCACGCGCCACGACGCCGTCAACGACCTGATCAAACACCTTCTTGTGCACGTAGAGGCGCGAGCCGGCCACGCAGACCTGGCCAGCGTTCCGGAAGATGCCGTCGGCAGCGCCGGCGGTGGCTCGCTCGATATCGGCGTCGGGAAACACGATGACCGGCGACTTGCCACCGAGCTCGAGTGCGACGCGCTTCAGATTGCCGGCTGCCGCGGCCACAATGGATTTACCCACCACGGTCGAGCCGGTGAACGAGATCTTGTCGACTTCAGGGTGCAGCGCCAGGGCCTTACCGGCCGGATCGCCAAAGCCCGTGACGATGTTCACCACGCCCGGCGGGAAGCCAACCTCCGCAATGAGCTCCGCCAGTCGAATAGCCGTCAGCGGAGTCAGCTCCGCCGGCTTCAACACCACGGTGCAACCGGCCGCGAGAGCGGAGGCAATTTTGGCCACTTCCATGGCGAGCGGCACGTTCCAGGGCGTGATGGCGCCGACTACACCAACAGGCTCGCGCAGCGTGTAGACATGGTGGCTCGGCGCAGCAATGTTTGGAGTCTCGCCGCTGATCTTACCGACCCAACCTGCGTTGTAGCGCAGGCACTCGGAGGCGCCGGCCGCCATGAATCGCGCCATGGTAATCGGCATACCATTGTCGAGACTCTCGAGCGTAGCGATCTCCTCCGCGCTCTTCTCGATGGCGTCGGAGAGTTTCCACATCAGGTTACGGCGACCGGAGGGGTTCATGGTCGACCACGGGCCACTGTCGAAGGCGCGGCGCGCGGCTTTTACCGCGAGGTCGATATCCTCAGCTCCACCGGCGGCGGCCTTCGCGAAGACTTCGCCGGTGGCGGGATTGATGACGTCGAACGTCTCGCCCGAGAGGGCGGGAACGAACTTGCCATCAATGAAAAGGCCGTGAGTCCGGGCCAAAAAGCTACCCACGAGCGCGAGCGGCTCGCTCCGGGGTGAAATCTGTGCGTTCATGCAATTCTCCTCTTACGCAGGCATTGCCTGCTCACCGTCGACCCGGGGCATCCCTCGCGGGCTGCCCGTGCGACGCACGCGTCGCACCCTGCGGGGGACACCATGCTCGACCCAATCGTCGAGCGGCGCAACCGGTAAACACTCCCGGTCAAGCCACGCGGTCACCCGGCTCGAGGCCCGCGAAAAACCGTTCCAGGTTCTCAGCGACACGCATTCCCATGGCGACGCGCGTCTCGAGCGTCGCACTCCCCAGATGAGGTAGCAGCACCACGTTTTCCAACCCGAGGAAAGCTTCGGGTACGCGCGGCTCGTGCTCGTAGACATCGAGGCCGGCACCCGCGATCACGCGATTGCGGAGAGCATCGGCGAGCGCAGCTTCGTCGACCACCTCGCCACGGGCCGTGTTGATGAGAAAAGCTGAGCGCTTCATCCGATCGAGGCGGGCCGCATTCAGAAGATGCCGGGTCTCGGCGCCACCGGGGCAGTGTAACGACACGAAATCCGCGCGCTCCAACAACTCGTCCAGCGAGGCGCAATGTTGGCCGCCGGTGCGCGCTTCCACTTCGGGGGCGGCTCGCTTGCGGGAATAGTAGAGCACCGGCATGCCGAAGCCGTGACGCGCTTTCTGCGCGGTCGCCTGGCCGATGCGGCCGAAACCCACCAACCCGAGGGTTTTTCCTGTGACATCCGCGCCAATCATGCGCGTCGGGGCCCAGCCATCCCACTTGTGGTCGCGAACCTGTCGCTCGCCTTCGCCGGCGCGACGGGCCGCCATGAGCATCAAGGTGACCGCGATTTCAGCGGTGGCATCCGTCAGGACGTCTGGAGTGTTGGTGACGACGATACCGAGGCGTTTGCAGGTAGGCAGATCGATGTGACTGACCCCGACCCCATAGTTGCCGAGAATCTTGACCCGACCGCCGCCGGCCGCGAGCACGTCGGCGTTCAGTTTGTCGGTTACCGTGGGGCACACGGCATCGTAGGACGCCAGGGCAGCCTTCAACGCAGCCGCGTCGGGAGGCGTGTCGTTCTCATTTATGGTGACGTCGTAGCGTTGCGAAAGGTAGTGCTCGACCTCGCTGGGCCAGCGGCGGGTGAGTAGGATTTTTGGCGTTGACATGGAATCAATCTCTGGCTGCGCGGCGGTATTCGCTGGGCGTCAGTCCGAATTGGTTGCGGAACACGCGGCCGAAATGGGTGAGGCTGTTGAAGCCGTAGTCGAAGGCGATCTCGGTCACGAGGCGGCCACGGACAGGGGCAGCGATTAACGCACGGGCGCACTCCTCGAGGCGGCGTCGCTGGATGTATTGCGTCACCGTTTCGGATTCGGCGGTAAAAAGATGATGCAGGTAGCGGACCGTTATTTTACAGGCGCGCGCCACGGTCGTCGGGTTGAGCTGCGGATCGCGCAGGCGCGCCTCGATATAAGAGATGATTCGCACGCGATGGGCGGCGACGAGCGATGACTGCTCGTGGCGGGCATGCGGGGAAACTGAATAGGCTGCGGCAATGAGATCGAGCAGCGTGTACGACATGCGCAAGGCCACGGCGGGATCGGCAGCATCCGCACGACAGTCCCAGAAGCTCTTGATGAAGTCAGACAGCACGCCTGTCATGCCACGGTTCCCCGCCATGCGGACGGCAACGACGTCGTCGGGGCAGGCAAGATGCCGGCGCAGGAGGTTGTCGGGGATCACGATCACCAGGCAACGACCCGGCACCGGCCGGGTCATTTCGTAAGGGCGTGTCGAGGCGCAGAGCGTGAAATCGCCGGGAGAGAGCTTGGCGTCGCGCTCGTCCTGACGATGAATGCTGCTGCCTTCCAGTTGCAACACCAGGAAAAAAAGCGCCTCGTCCGGATTCTCCGTCGCAGGCATGGGGTGCTCCAACCCATCAGGCGACGAGCACACTTCAGCCATACGCAGCCCGCCAACCTGCAGCGTGTTGCCGAACGAAGCCATCTCGCCCCCGCGCCCCCTTGACACTCGTTTACGCCTCTACTTTACCTCGTTCTTCGTCGCATTCGCGCGATAGATAACGTACGAGCGGATCGTCTCGATCTCGTCTTTGCTCATCTCACCGCTGAACGAGACCATGCCGTTAGCCGAACGGACGCCATCGTGGACGATGCTCTGCCATACGCCGGGATCACTCAACGCCACGGAATATCGCAGGTCGGGCAACACACCGCCGCTGAACGCGCTGTCGCCATGACACATGCTGCAGTAGGTGTGATAGCGCAACTTGCCCTGGGCTACGACTTTGGCGCTCGCCTCGTTCGGCGGCGGCGGCGCAAGCTTCACATCGGGCGCGCCCGGCGGAGCCGGCATCGTGTCCGTGCCGTTCAACTTGAAGGCCAGCACGCGCGGGATGTTGCCTTCGTTGGGCTGCGCATCGTGGGCGAGCTGGCCGGCGGCGAGACCGAACGCCCCACCCCAACCAATTTCCACCACGACATACTGTTCGCCGTTGGTTTCGTAAGTGATGGGGGGCGCCACGATGCCGGTGTGGGTCTGGGTGGACCAGAGGCGCTTGCCATCATCGGCCTGGAAGGCCGCGAACTCGCCCTTGCTCGTGCCCTGGAAGACCAGGTTGCCCGCGGTAGAGACCACGCCGCCGTTCCAGGAAGTGTCGTAAGGCACGGACCAGACCTGCTTCTGCGCCACCGGATCCCAGGCCGACAGATGCCCCTTCAATGTGGTCTTGATCTGCGCGATGACCTTGGGGTCTTCGGGCAGGCTGCCCGAGTTGAAGTCGACCGCCGTATTCCAACCCTGGATCTTCGGCTTGAAACTCTTGTCACCGATGAACACGAAGCCCCCATCGATCACCGGTATGTACACGAGGTGCGTCAGCGGATCGTAGGACATCGCCGGCCAGGAGTGCCCGCCGGACGGCCCTGGCTGGGCAGTCCAGGGCTTGCCGGTCTCGCCATAACGGGCCTGTGGGTTTTCAACCGGGCGTCCGGTCTTCGGATCCAGAGCAGTGGCCCAGTTGGTTTGCGTGAACGGCTGCGCCGAGATGAATTCACCCGTCGCGCGGTCGAGCACGTAAAAAAAGCCGTTCTTCGGCGCCTGCATGAGCACCTGGCGCACCTTGCCGCCGATGCTCAGATCGGCCAGTGTCATCTGTTGCACAGCCGAGAAATCCCAACTCTCACCGGGTGTGTTCTGGAAGTGCCATACATACTGGCCGGTATCAGGGCGTACCGCGACGATCGAAGCGGTGAACAGGTTATCGCCACCGCCGCGGACGGCATGATTCCAGGGCTCGCCGTTGTCGGTGCCGAAGTAGAGCAGATCGAGTTTCGGGTCGTACGCCATGCCATCCCAGGTGGTCCCGCCGCCACCCAACTTCCAGAACTCCCCGCTCCAGGTGGGGCGCGCCTTGCTCTCGAGGACGTCGTCCGAAGCCGCGCCGTCAGTCTTACCGGGCTCGCCAGGCACGGTGTAGAAACGCCAGACCTTCTTTCCGGTCTCGGCGTCATACGCCGTGATGTAACCGCGAGCCTTGTACTCACCACCCGCGTTGCCGATGATGACCTTGCCTTTGACGATGCGCGGTGCGCCCGTGATCGTGTACGACTGGGGGTCGGCGTCCGGATTGTCTATGGTCGAAACAGACCAGACGGGTTTGCCCGTTGCCGCATCCAGGGCGACGAGCCGGCCGTCGAAGGTTCCCACATAGGCCTTGCCGTTCCAGACGGCAACACCTCGATTGGCTACATCACAACATCCCTTCACGCCGCTGGTGCCAGGCACCGCAGGATCGAAGACCCAGAGCTCCCTGCCCGTGGCGGGGTCGAGAGCAAACACCTTGCTCCAGGCAGAGGTGAGGTACATGACACCATCGACGACAATGGGCGTCGATTCCTGGACGCGATGAGCCGCGTCCAGGTCGTAGTGCCATGCGAGCTTGAGTTGGTTGACATTCCGAGCATTGATCCGCTGCAGCGGACTGAAGCGCTGCTCGTCATAGGTACGCCCGTAAGTCATCCAGTTGCCGGGCTCGCTGTCCGCCGCTGTGATGCGTGCGGCGTTCACCGCCGCCTTGGCGACCGGCGGCGGTTGTGACTCGGGCGCTGCCGGCGCGGACCCTTTCGAACCGCAAGCTGCAAGCAAGGCGACGAGGCTCAGCGCCCCGCAGCGTGATGCATGCATAGACCCCCCCTGGATTAATTCTTCTTAGTATGCCATGCAGACGGACTTCAACTCGGTGTATAGGTCGAGTACGGCGCGGCCGTGCTCGCGGCCGAATCCGGACTGTTTGAAACCGCCGAACGGCATGTTGGGGTCCACGAAGTTGTGGCAATTCACCCAGACGGTGCCGGCACGGATCTTTGGCACGAGACGCTGCACGGCACGCAGATCATTCGACCAGACGCTGGCGCCGAGACCGTACGGCGTGTCGTTCGCCAGGGCGGCCAGATCATCGAGGTCCTCGAATCGCTGTGCGACCAGCACGGGTCCGAAGATCTCCTCACGGACGACCTTCATGTCAGCACGCACGTTGGCCAGTACGGTCGGCTTCACGAAGAAGCCCGGCGAGGACGGCGCATCACCGCCGGTGAGCACCTTCGCGCCCTCCTTCCTGCCCGACTCGATATAACCCAGCACACGTTCCTGCTGTTCCTTCGAGACCAGCGGACCCATCCCGGTCTTCGGATCGAGTCCTGGCCCGAGTTGGATCGAGGCGGCGGCGGCAGTCACACCCTCGAGGACCTGGTCGAAAATCTTCTTATGCGCATACAGCCGCGTCCCGGCGCAGCATACCTGGCCGGCGTTGAAGAAAATCGCATTGGCGGCGCCCCCGACCACCGTGTTGATATCGGCGTCGGGCAGAACGATCACCGGCGACTTCCCACCGAGCTCGAGCGAAACCCGCTTCAAGGTGTCCGTGGCCGACTTGTTGATGAGCTTGCCGACTGAAGTCGACCCGGTGAAGGCGACTTTATCCACGCCCGGATGAGCGACGAGCGCGGCGCCTGTGGTCTCGCCGAGCCCGGTGAGAACGTTAACGACGCCTGGCGGGAAACCTGCCTCGGCGATGAGCTCGGCGAGACGCAACGCCGTCATCGGCGTCTGCTCGGCGGGCTTGAGAATACAAGTACAGCCGGTCGCCAGCGCGGGTCCGAGCTTCCATGCGGCCATGGCCAGGGGAAAGTTCCAGGGCACGATCTGCGCGACCACCCCGACCGGCTCACGGGTCGTGTAGGTTTGAAACTTCATGCCTGGCGGCCCATGAATCGAAGTCTCGAACGTGGAACCTTCGATCTTGGTGGCCCAGCCGGCCATATAGCGGAAGTAGTCACGGGTACCCGCGACATCGACCACCGTCGCCATGAACTTCGTCTTGCCGTTGTTGATGCTTTCCAACTCGGCGAGCTCGTCCATGTGCTTTTCGATGAGGTCCGACAGCTTCCACAACAGCGCCTGCCGGTCGCCGGGGAGCATGTCACGCCACGGGCCCTTGTCGAAGGCCGCTCGCGCAGCGGCCACCGCGCGCTCGACATCGGCGGAGTTGGCATCGACGACCGAGGCGATCTCTCGACCCGTCGCCGGATCGACCACGGAGATACGTTCCTGTGATTTGGCCTCGACCCACTCCCCGCCGATGAATAAGCGGGGCGGGCGCTTCAGAAATCTGGCCACCGCCGCCGACGGCTCGGGTTGAATCGCAATCTGCGACTGGGAAATCGAGGCATTCACTTAGGGGAACCTCCGGTTGGGACCGATCTATCGTGCAATGTAGCGCTCCGGCGCGACAAGGCGGCTCTACCAATGGAGAGATAAAATTCAACCATGAGGGAAGGCGCGGCGCCGGGATTCACCAGGCGGCGCCCCTCGGCAGCGCAACGGCCGGCTTCCGATTCAATGAGTTGCGAGAGACCTTGCGCACCGACGGGTATTCCGATTGACTAGAACTTGATCGTGCCCAGCGAATCGGGGGTGAGGCAATGCCTCAGCTGGAAACTTTTTCGACAGCCGAATTACCGCCGCATCGGCGGCTCGAGTACTGGAACGACCTGACCGGGAGTGCCTTCACGCCGCTCGTGACGGAGCCGGTGGATCGGCGTGCGTTCGTTGGTCGCCTGACGCGGACCCAGATTGGGGACATCCGCCTGGCAGAAGCTCGCTCCGAGCCCGCGATCGTGCGCCACTCACGCCAGCACGTGGCCCGGACGCGCGACGCCCTTTTCATGCTCTGCCTGCAACTCGATGGAGTGAGTGTCAATCGCCAGCAGGGACGGGAAGCGGTGCTCCGCTATGGTGATTTCCACCTCCTCGACAGCTCCCGGCCCTACGAAGTCTCCTTCCAACAGCCGAACCGGATGCTCGTGCTCAGCGTTCCGCACCCCGAGTTGGCGCGGCGCATGCCGAACCCCGAAAGCCTGGTCGGTATCGCCATGTCGGGACGGAGCGGAGTGTCCGGCCTGCTCTCTTCTCTCCTTTGCAATTTCTGGCAGCAGCGGCGCACGGGTGACGAGACATTTCTTTCGCCGCGCTTCAGCGAGGCGATCCTCGATCTGGTGGCCAGCGCCTACGCCAGCATCACCGCAGCCGCGCCCGAAGGCTCGTCAATCGCCATCGCGCGTCGCGAGCAGATCCGCAGCTACATCGAAACGCATCTTCACGATCCAGCACTCACTCCCGGCAGCGTCGCCGCCGCCGTGCACCTATCGCCCCGGCGCCTCCATCAGCTTTTCGAAGCTGACGGCGAAACTGTCGGCGCTTACATCCTCCGCCGTCGACTCGAAGAGTGCGCTCGCGCCATGAGCGACGCCTCCCAACGCAGCCGCACGGTGACCGAGATCGCGTTCCTCCACGGTTTCAACAACGCGTCCCACTTCGGTCGCGTCTTCCGCGAACGCTATCAATCAACCCCGAGCGATTACCGCCGCCGTTCGACTCCCGCCTAGATACCCAGTGTCACGGGGCTTCCCCCCGCAATACACGGCCTCCTGACCGGGTCTTCTCCCCCTGAGGAACGCCCAAATGTCTGCGGCGAGCTGATTTTTTCCTGCTTGCCGACAGCGCGCGTCAACCGCAGGATGGCGCGGTCCGTTCCCCAACCGTCCGCAGCAATGAGCCGGACCCTGCTCCAGGATGTCTGCAAACGGCGCCAGGAACACAGTCCAATGCCGAATAGCCTTACAATTCCGTAGATTACCGCAAGGCAGTACGAGTCTTCGTACCCGCTCCGAGGGCATAGTGGTCCAGTCGCGTCGCGCTCCTCCAATTTACGCCGGACTTTTCTATGCCTGGATCGGACTGTTCCTCGTTCACGCCCCATCCGCCCAGGCCGTCTCGTTCGGCGGCAACGTGGCCGCCACGACCGACTACATCTACCGGGGCTTCTCGGAAACGGACAACAAGGGCGCCCTACAGCTCGACCTGCATGCAAGCCTCGCCACCGGCACTTTTGCCGGCGTATGGA
>DATBCZ010000490.1:0-4441 GCA_036270175.1 Steroidobacteraceae bacterium
TTTAATCACATCGAAGAGCGCGACAGCTTCGTCGCACCTGCGGGCGCTGTGCACCTCGTTTATAGACTCGACATAAATGAGTACCAAGGCGAGCGCCGTCTGCAGCTCCTGGTCGATCACGTGCTGCCGGTGCAAATGACCGCGCCGCCCTCGTAGCGGAGCTGCGGGCCCGCCCCCGCGGACAATGACCATTGATGGGTCGCACTCGCTACAGCGACCAGCAGCCAGACAGGTCCCTGGCGGGATGCTAGCATCTCGCCCTTACCTGCAATCTGAAGACCCTACGGCATCACGATGGAAGTCAATCAGCTCAAACGCCAGCTCAAAGACCTCGGGGAGCGCATCGCCTCCTTACGGGGGTTTCTTTGAGTACGACAATAAGAAAGAGCGCCTCGAAGAGGTCAGCCGTGAGCTCGAGGACCCTGCCGTCTGGACGAAGCCCGAGCGGGCGCAGGAATTGGGACGCGAACGCGCGAAACTGACCTCCGATACTGGCGAAATCGACCGTACCACCAAGGGTATCGCGGACGCCGCGGAGCTCCTCGAGCTCGCGGAAGGCGAGGGTGATGAGGCGGCCGCGCGCGATATTGATAACGACGCGCAGCGACTCGAAGCCGACGTCCGGCGCCTCGAACTGAAGCGCATGTTTCATGGCGAGATGGACTCGCACAATGCCTTCCTCGATATCCAGGCGGGGGCCGGTGGTACGGAGGCGCAGGATTGGGCGCAGATGTTACTGCGTATGTACCTACGCTGGGCCGCGGCGCGTGGCTTCAAGGCCGAAGTGATCGATTCGAATCCGGGCGAAGTAGCCGGTATGAAGAGTGCAACGGTAGAGATAACGGGTGACTACGCATACGGCTGGCTGCGCACCGAGACCGGTGTGCATCGGCTCGTGCGCAAATCGCCTTTCGATTCCGGCAATCGCCGGCACACTTCGTTCGCCTCCGTGTTCATCTCGCCGGAGGTCGACGACGATATTGAAATCGACATCAACCCCGCGGACCTCAAGACCGATGTGTATCGCTCCTCGGGCGCGGGCGGGCAGCACGTGAACAAAACTGAGTCTGCCGTGCGCATCACGCACATGCCCAGCGGCATCGTGGTTGCCTGTCAGAACGAGCGCAGCCAGCACAAAAACCGCTCGACGGCCATGAAGATGTTGAAAGCCAAGTTATACGAGCTCGAAGTCAACAAGCGCAACGCCGCCGCGCAGGTGCTGGAGGATTCGAAGTCGGATGTGAGCTGGGGCAACCAGATCCGCTCCTACGTGCTCGACCAGTCGCGCATCAAGGACCTGCGCACCGGCGTCGAAGTGGGCGCCACCGACAAAGTGTTGGATGGCGATCTCGATCAATTCCTCGAAGCATCGCTCAAGGCGGGAGTTTAGGTGACAGACGTTAAAGACAAGGGTGGTCCCAAGGGTCCCGGCGATTTGCCCAAGGGCACGCCCGCCTCCAAAGGCGCCCCAGCCGGCCCCGACGACACGGCTGCCAGCCCCCCCGACGCCGTCGACGAAAACAAACTCATTGCCGAGCGTCGCGCCAAACTCGCCGCCGTCCGCGAGGCCACCAGGCAAGCCGGCACCACGGCCTTTCCCAACGACTTCCGCCGCAGCGCTTTGGCGGCACAGCTGCACGCCGCCTTCGGCGAACGCGACACCGCGTGGCTCGAAGCGAACCCCACCCGCGTCGACGTCGGTGGCCGCATGCTCTTCAAGCGCGTCATGGGTAAGGCGAGCTTCGCCAAGATCGCCGACCGCACCGGCCAGATCCAACTCTTTCTCCAGCAGGACACGCTCGGCGCGGCCTACGACGCCTTCAAGGGCTGGGACGTTGGCGACATCATCGGCGGCAGCGGCATCCTGTTCCGAACCAAGACCAACGAGCTCTCGGTACGCGTCGACAGCGTGCGCCTGCTGGTGAAGTCACTACGTCCGCTGCCCGACAAATGGCACGGCCTCTCCGATAACGAAACCCGCTACCGCCAGCGCTACGTCGACCTCATCGTCAACGAGACGAGCCGGAACGTCTTCCGTACGCGCACTCGCATCGTCCGCTACCTGCGCGACTTCCTCGACTCTCTCGACTTCCTCGAAGTCGAGACGCCGATGATGCAGCCGATTCCCGGTGGCGCCGCGGCGAAGCCTTTCATCACCCATCACAATGCGCTCGACCTCGACATGTACCTGCGCATTGCGCCCGAGTTATATCTGAAGCGTCTCGTTGTTGGCGGCTTCGAGCGCGTCTACGAAATCAACCGCAACTTCCGCAACGAGGGCGTGTCGACCCGGCACAACCCCGAGTTCACCATGCTGGAGTTGTATCTCGCGTATGCCGACTATCGCGACATTATGGATTGGATCGAAAAGGCCATGCGCGGCCTCGCCGACACCTTGAATGGCTCGCCCAAGCTGCAGTACCAGGGCCGCGAATACGATCTGGCCAAACCCTTCCGCCGCGTCACGGTGGAGGAAGCCATCATCGAGAATAACCCCGGTATCGATCCGCTATCCCTGCGCGACATCACCTACTTGCGCAAGATCTGCGAGAAACTCGGCATCCCGGTGCACGCCCACGACGGTCCGGGCAAGCTGCAGATGGAGATTTTCGAGAAGACGGCCGAGCACACCTTGATGGACCCGACTTTCGCGTACGCCTATCCCGCCGAAGTGTCCCCGTTATCCCGCGCGAATGACGCCGATCCGTTTCTCACGGATCGCTTCGAGTTCTTCATCGCGGGACGTGAGATCGCCAACGGCTTCTCGGAGCTCAACGACGCTGAAGACCAGGCGGCGCGCTTCCGGGCCCAGGTGGCCCGCAAGGACAAGGGTGACGAAGAGGCCATGTTCTACGACGCCGATTACGTGCGGGCTCTCGAGTACGGTATGCCGCCGACGGGCGGCCTTGGTGTTGGCATCGACCGACTCGTCATGTTCTTCACCGACTCCGCCTCCATCCGCGATGTGATCCTTTTCCCGCATCTGCGCCCGGAGGTCGATTGAGCCTGGAGGTCGTGTGAGAGGGGCGCCCATCGGGGTGTTCGATTCGGGTGTAGGGGGTTTGACGGTTCTGAAGGCGCTCGTGGCGGAGTTGCCGCACGAGCACTTCGTGTATCTGGGTGACACCGCGCGCCTGCCGTACGGCACCAAAAGTCCCGAAACGGTCGCCCGTTACGCCGTGCAGGCGGCGGAGGCGCTCTCGGAGTATGGTGTCAAATGTCTGGTGATCGCCTGTAACACCGCTTCCTCGGTGGGCCTGCCCGCGATCCGCGAGCATATCCGCAGCATGCCGATCATCGGAGTCATCGAGCCCGGCGCCCAAGCCGCCTGCGCTGCCTCCAGAACAGGTCGCATTGCCGTCATTGCAACCGAGGGTACGGTTCGCGGCGGCGCCTATCAGGAAGCCATCCTGCGGATCCGTGGTCACGCACACGTCATCGCACAACCAACACAACTGTTTGTCGCCTTGGCAGAGGAGGGCCTGCACGAGGGCCCGATAGCCGACAGTGTCGCCCGCCACTATCTCGACCCAATTTTTCGAGCCGCCCGCGATGCCCTGTCGTCGCCCGCCATGCTGACGCCTCCCGACAGGCTCGCGCGTCCCGACATACCGGCGCCCCCCAACACGACTGCGCCCCCCGACACCCTGGTGTTAGGATGCACCCACTTCCCCATGCTCGCCAGCGCCATCCGCGCCGCCGTCGGCCCCACCATCCAAATCGTCGACTCAGCCGCCACCACCGCAAAAAGTGTTCGCGAGACGTTGCAACGCGAATCCCTGATGCGACCCGACGCCTCCACAGATAGCGGTTCCCTCTCGGGCCCCGCGGCCACCTGCGCAATCCGCTTTCTCGCCACCGATTCCGTCGAGCGCTTCGTCCGCATCGGCACCCGTTTTCTCGAGCGCCCCATCGACTCCAGAGAAGTCGAGCTCATCGACCTCTGATCCGCGACCGGCCGTCGTTCGCGGCGCGTGCAATGTTCTGCCTCGCGCGCCGGTCTCTTCTCACGCACCACCTGTACAAAAGGTGGTTCGATTATCCCATTGAATCGGATTGCATCGTTTGCCTCAAAGGTTCACGATCCCGTGGCGAACAATAAGCAGCAAAGAGAGGGCCCCGCAACACCAACCGGTGAGCCGTGCCAACTCTTCTCATCTGAAGGAGTGACCCCGCTCATGAATTCTTCTCTCTTCCGCGGCGGCCCGCGGCTGGTATTCCTGGCCCTCGCTTCCGCGACGGCGACGACGGCGTCGATGTTGGCCGGAGCCACGCCCGCCGCGCCTGCAGCAGCCGAGGTAACACCTTCACAGATGATCGCGTCTTTCGAGGGAACCTTCGGCGTGCACCCCGGCCAGCGCAGAAACCATATCAAGGGAACGTGTGCGGCCGGTGAGTTTGTCGGCACCCCCGACGCGGCGGCTCTCAGCCGTTCTCCGTT
>DATBCZ010000491.1:0-3202 GCA_036270175.1 Steroidobacteraceae bacterium
TGCCATCGAGCACGCCGCCCTTCGGTCCGAAGGCTCCATTGCCCGCCCATACTGTTAGTGCGGTCCCACCCTTCTTCAGGGTCACGATTTCCATGTTGCTCGTGTCGGTTGCGTACGCATTGCCGTCAGCATCGACGGCGATGTCGTTACATGTGGCCTTTTCGGTCGGAAACACGAAGTGACCCTTGGGGGCGCCGCTCTTCGAATCAAAAGTGAGTAGCGTGGCGTTGACCGCAGGTCCAGCGCCCGGCGGCCCGATGACGTTCGAGCAGACATACAGCGTGCCCGCCTTGTTGTCCGCGAACACACCCAGGACGTTATTCAAGCCTTCGGTACCCGGAGCGATCCACACCTCGGCGGCCGAGGCGCCCGGCTTGGCGCGATAGATCTGCTTCTGAGCGATGCTGCCGATGATGATCGAGCCGTCACTCGTGGAGGTGAGGCTTTCCGGGAAGATCTTCTCGCCCGGAATGTTGATGGTGTCGGGCGGTGTCGCCGCCGCGGCGGCCAAGGAGCCTGCCGCAACGGGCAGCATGCTCAGGGACGCCAGCAGGAGGTGTCGGATGGGTGATGTCATGTTTGATATTTTCATTGTCGGTTGCTCGAATCCCGGTTGCGCTCAGTGCGCGTAGGAAATACGGTAGATCGTGTTATTGCCGTCCTCGCTCATCAGCAGCGAGCCGTCGCTGGCGACCACGGCGCCGACCGGCCGCGCCCAGGCGTTACCGTCGTCCGCGATGAAGCCGACGAGGAAGTCGTCGTACTCGCCGGTCGGCATGCCATTCTTCATGCGCACGCGCACGATCTTGTGGCCCGTGCGGAACGCGCGGTTCCACGACCCGTGCATGACCGCAAAGCCGTCGCCGACGTACTCTTTCGGAAAGGCAGAGCTTCCCTCGGTCGCGGTGTAGAACACCAGGTTGAGCGCGGCAGAGTGCGCCTGGTAGGGCACATCCGGCACCGTGGCCTTGCCGGCCAGGTCCGGGCGGTCACCTTTCAGGCGCGGGTCTTCATACTTACCCATGTAGTACCACGGCCAACCGTAGAAATGGCCTGGCAACACGCGCGTGGAGTAGTCGGGCACGAGATCGTCACCCAACATGTCGCGCTCGTTCGTCGTGCACCACAGGGTGCCGTTTCCCTGCATGGTGAGGCCGGCGCAATTGCGGATGCCGGTCGCATACACCTTGCCGGGCTTGTTGCTGCCAACTTCAAACACCAGCACGTCGGCTCGCTTTTCCTCGCTGCCCCAGGTGGCGCCGAGGCCGTTGGCGGCTTCCCACGCCTTGATCTCCTGCGGCGTCTTCTTGACCATGTCCTCGGCGACGTTGGATCCCGAGCCGACTGAGACAAACATGCGCTTGCCGTCCGGCGAGAACACGAGGTCACGAGTGAAGTGGCCACCCAGGCCGACCGGCGAGAGCTCGGGGACGACGATCTCGGGCAGACCGCTCGCTTTCTGATCCCCGACCTTATAGGGGTATCGCACCACGCGGTTGGTTTCCGCGACGTACAGCCACTTCGGGTCCTTGGCGGGATAAAGGGCCATGCCGAACGGAAGGTTGAGCCCCTGTGCGAACGTCTCGACGCTTGCCGCGGTGGCGCCATCGGACGATGGACGCAGCACTTTTATGAAGCCACCGGCCGTTTCCGCCAGGATGATGTCGCCATTCGGAGCGAGCCGCATCGTGCGCGCGCCTTTCTGGTCGCTCGCGAAGACATCAACTTTGAATCCCGCGGGCACCTGGAGTTTGGCGTTGGCGGGCCGATCGACGACCTTGGGGAAGTTGGTTGCCGACCCGCTGTCGAACGGCGCCGGCAGAGTCGTAACGTTAACGCGATGCACGCGCCCGGGGACGTCCCTCTTCCAATCCGCGTCACCCTTCGGCGGCGCGCCGGTCGACGCAGGCGGCGTGAATCCGCCCGGCGGTCCCCTGCGCTCGGATTCCTTGAACGTGCCTTCCTTCACCGCCTGGAAGTAGGCAATGACATTGGCCCGATCGTCGTCCTTGGGAATCGCGATCACCATCGCTGAGTTAGGCACCACCGTGGTGGGCGATGCCAGAAAGCGGTTCAGGGTCGCGGCATCCCAGGTGAGGTTCGCCGCTTGCATCGCTTTCGTGTAACCGAACTGCGCGTCGCTGCCCGAGTGGCGGCCAAACACGCCATTCAGGTTAGGGCCCTGGGCGCCGCCGTTGTCCCCCGGCTGGGCGCTATGGCAGAGCGCGCACTGTTGGTGGAAGGTGGTCTTTCCTGCGTTGGCATCTGCGCCTAGTGCGGGCGTCGCGCACACGAGCGCGGCCAGCACAATGGCCGAATGTCGAATCATGATCGTGGGTCCCCTTGTCCGAAACGAAGAACGGCGCTATATCAAATAAAATATAGCGTAGTTTCCGGCGGTTGCGGCCAGAAGGGCACGCACTACCGCCTGCCGGGTTCGCGTGGTGGACACATTGCGGACTTTCTCCGGACGGGTTAGATAGGGTGATGAGTAAAAACCTCGGGCGCGGTTGCGCTCTGCTGCTGTTCGGTTTGCTGGCAGCTGGCGCGACGGCCAACGCCTCTGCCACAACGTCCTCCGCCACAGTAACCGTCGATACCGGCAAACTCCAAGGCGACGTGGACGGCAATGTTGGCTCCTTCAAAGGGATCCCATTCGCGCTGCCGCCTGTCGGCGAGCTCAGGTGGAAGCCTCCTCAGGCCGTGGCCAAGTGGCAGGGAGTGCGTAAGGCGACGACGTACAGTGCGGACTGCATGCAGATCCCGTTTCCGAGTGACGCCGCGCCATTGGGCATGAAGCCCGCGGAGGATTGTCTCTATCTGAATGTCTGGCGACCCGCTCAAGTGGCGGGCAAGAAGCTCCCCGTGTTGGTGTGGATTTACGGCGGAGGATTCGTGAACGGCGGCAGCTCGCCCGCGGTCTACGACGGTGGCCCCTTCGCCAGGGATGGAGTTATTTTTGTCAGCTTCAACTATCGGTTGGGACGCTTCGGATTCTTCGCGCATCCCGCGCTGTCGGCGGAACAGCCGGGCAGCCCGCTGGCCAACTACGCAATCATGGACCAGATCGCCGCGCTCGAATGGGTGCGCCGCAATATCGCGGCCTTCGGCGGCGATCCCAACAATGTCACGATCTGCGGCGAGTCCGCCGGCGGAATGTCGGTTCACGTTCTCATGACTTCACCCCTGGCCGCCGGACTGT
>DATBCZ010000492.1:0-6801 GCA_036270175.1 Steroidobacteraceae bacterium
GAAATCACTTCGGTGCGGCCGTTGCGCTCGATCAACGGCTATCGCGCGATGTTTGATCTGGCGCTCACGGATGAGAGTGTGGAGCCCGTCAACCTGCGGCTGTTCGTGTCGGCGGATGGCCAGGCCCTGTCGGAGACCTGGCTCTACCAGTACACGCCGCCGTCGGCCGTGTTGCGGAAGTTCTGACACGCGAGGTTGGGGGCGCCCGGCCAGGGCGCCCGCCGCCGGGTGCCTCCCGGCGGTCACACTCCCCATTCCGGCATGACGTACGCGTAGAACGACACTATCAACCCAATCACACACGCGAGCAGGATGCTGTGCTTGAGCGTGAACCGGAACAGCTTCGCCTCCTCCGACGCGGGCATTCCCGTGGCGGCGGCGGCGATGGAGATGCTCTGCAGGCTGATCATTTTGCCCATGACGCCGCCGCTCGAGTTCGCCGCCGCCATGAGCGCGGGCGACAGGCCGAGTTTGTCGGCCGTGACCACCTGGAGATTGCCGAATAGTGCGTTGGCGGAGGTGTCGCTGCCTGTGAGGAACACGCCCAGCCAGCCTAACAGGGGGCTGAAGAAGGGGAAAAACACGCCGGTCGCGGCGAATGCCAGTCCCAGGGTGGCGGTCAGGCCCGAATAATTCATCAGGTAGGCCAGCGCCAGGACCGCCGCCATGGTCAGAATCGATTTCGACAGGTCGCGGGCGGTCTGGCCGATCGTTGCGAAAAAGCGCCCGACGGGAATGCGCAGCATGAGGCCCGTGCCGATGCAGGCAAACAGTGCACAAGTGCCGCCGGCCGACAGGATGTTGAAATTGAACTTCGCGGCGTACGGCGCCGCCTTGGCAACGACCGGCGGCAGGCGGCGGATCGCGCCGTCGAGGCCCGGCCATCCCAACACGAAGGTCGCCTTGTCGAGGATTGCCTTGACCGGTGTCGCGCCCCACAGCAACACGAAGATGACCAGCAGGATGTAGGGCGACCATGCTCGCAGCAACACCCCGACCGGCACGCCCGATTCGCCGCGCGCGGTCACGTCATCACGCGGCTTCCAGACTCGCAGCAACAGCACCAGGCAGATGAGCGAGGCGATGGACGCCAGGATGTCCGTCAGGTAGGGGCCGATATAGTTCGAAACCAGGAACTGCGTAATCGCGAACGAGAGTCCGCAGACCACGGTGGCGGGCCACACGGCACGTACCCCTTTGACACCCGACATGACCAGGATCAGGTAGGTGGGGATGAACAAGGACAGGGGAGCGCAGATACGGCCGACACCGGCGCTCAGGGTTGCGAGGGGCAGACTCGTGACACCGGCCAGGGTAATGAGCGGAGCGGCGATTGCACCAAAAGCGACCGGGGCGGTGTTCGCCAGGAGGCAGATTCCTGCCGCATAGAACGGCGAGAAACCTAGTCCCGCGAGCATCGCGGAAGCCACGGCGACCGGGGTGCCGAAACCCGATGCCCCCTCGACAAAGGCCCCAAAGGAGAACGCAATGAACAGCGCCTGCAGGCGGCGGTCCGGGGTGAGATGTCCGACCGAGTTCTTGATGATCTCGAACTGCCCCGTTTCGACCGTCAGGCGGTACAGCGCGACCGCCCAGAACACGATCCAGGCAATGGGGAACAGGCCGAATGCGGCGCCATAGAGGGTAGCGCTCGCCAGTAGTGGCAGCGGCATTCCGTATACCGTGCCCGCGACCACGATGACCGCTGCGAGGCCGAGCAGGCCGGACTTCCAGGCGGCCAACCGCAGCACGGCCAGGGAAACCAGCATGACCGCGATGGGCAGTGCCGCGACCAGCGCGGACAGTCCCAAGCTACCGGCGACCGGCGTGTAGACCTGATCCCACATTTGTCATCCCCCCTCAAATTGTCCGTTCTTGATCGAGGCGCGCCTGCGCCGGGGCGGCCCGGCAGTGCGCGAGCATAGCGCAGCCGTTATTCTTATTTATATCGGACGCTTGTACGTGAAACGGCTGAATGATAGGGTTGGAGCATGATCTCCTTCGGGAACATCAACTCCACTCTGCTCAACAGCGCCCTCTCGCCGCTGTTGCTTGCGCTTCTGCTTCTGCGCCCCCAGGCGCACTAAACCCCACGCGCCAACGGTCGGCGCTAACAAGACCGGACTTCAAAGTGATCGAGCTTCAGGCCGCTCAAGGGCCGGACTCCCGATCGACCTTGACCCTTTCCGTTCGCGAGATCCGCATCATGTTACGTAATCCTTCCGACAAGTACCGGCCGTTTGCTCCCATCAATCTGCCTGATCGCACCTGGCCGTCCCGGACGCTGACGGCGCCACCGATGTGGTGCAGCGTGGACCTCCGCGACGGCAACCAGGCGCTCATCGAGCCCATGGACTCCGCCCGCAAGATGCGGATGTTCACCCAGCTGCTGAAGATTGGATTCAAGGAAATCGAGATCGGCTTCCCGGCAGCCTCGCAGACCGATTTCAACTTCACGCGCGAGATCATCGATGGTGGCCTGATTCCCGAGGACGTCACCGTCCAGGTCCTCACCCAGGCGCGCGCCGACCTCATTACGCGCACTTTCGAGAGCCTGCGCGGCGCGCGGCGCGCGATCGTGCACCTCTACAACTCGACCTCCACGTTGCAAAGGCGTGTCGTCTTCAAACTCGATCGCGCCGGCATCGTCGACATCGCCGTGAAGGGTGCGGAGCTCATCAGGAAGCTCGCCGACGAGCGGCCCGAAACGGACTGGATCTTCCAGTACAGTCCCGAAAGCTTCACGGGCACCGAGCTCGATTTCGCGGTGGAGATCTGCGACGCGGTGACGGCTGTCTGGCGGCCGACGCCGGCGCGCAAGACGATTCTGAATCTCCCCGCCACGGTCGAAATGGCGACACCCAACATCTACGCGGACCAGATCGAATGGTTCGCACGTCATGTCGCGCGCCGCGACAGTGTCATCATCAGCCTCCACCCGCATAACGATCGCGGTACTGGCGTAGCCGCCGCGGAGCTCGGAATGATGGCGGGTGCCGATCGTGTCGAAGGCACGCTATTTGGAAACGGCGAGCGCACCGGCAACGTCGACATCGTGACGCTTGCAATGAACCTGTACACCCAAGGCGTCGATCCGCAGCTCGACTTTTCCAACATCAATGCGGTCGCGCACTGTGCGGAAGCCTGTAATCAGCTGCCGATCCACCCGCGGCATCCCTATGTGGGAGACTTGGTGTTCACAGCCTTCTCCGGCTCACACCAGGATGCCATCAAGAAAGGGCTCGCTGCGTTGGACCCGAACGGCATATGGGACGTCCCGTATCTGCCGATCGATCCGTCGGATCTCGGGCGCACCTACGAGTCGATCATCCGCGTGAACAGTCAGTCGGGTAAGGGCGGCGTAGCGTACCTTCTGGAACGCGACTACCAACTCGTGCTGCCGCGGCGTCTGCAGATCGAGTTCAGCCGCGTGGTGCAGGCGGCCGCCGACACGACCGGTAAAGAGCTCAGCTCGAGAGAGTTGTGGGAGCTCTTCTCGGCCGAGTACTTTTCCAATGAAGGGCCGATGGTCTATCGGACACACCAACTGACGACTTCCGGCGACGGCGCCGATCGTGAAAGAATGACTTTGCAGGTTTACGACGGAGGCTCGGCCGTGACCCTCCATGGTACCGGCACGGGACCCATCGACGCGGCGGTCCGCGCGTTGAGTTTACCGATCGATGTTGTCGGTTACGGCGAGCATTCATGCGGAACGGGGAGTGACGCTTTGGCGGTTGCTTATGTCGAAGTCTCGACGTCAACGGGAGCCGTTTTCTTCGGCGTCGGGCGCCATTCGAACATCATCACGGCATCTCTTCTGGCGCTCGTCTCGGGAGTGAACCGGGCGTTCCGAGCCGGGGCGATCACTCGTGCCGCCCTCGAGAGATCATCATGACAAACCAACACGAGAAAGCCACCCGCTTCCGTGCCTTGCACGATGCCGCGGGAGTTTTCGTTATTGCCAACGCGTGGGATGGCGGTTCGGCTCGCATCCTCAGCGGTCTGGGCTTCCGCGCCCTGGCGACATCGAGCGGTGCTTGCGCGGCGACCTTGGGGCAGCTCGACGGAAAAATAACACGCGACGAGGCACTCAACCACGCGCGTAATATTGTCTCGGTGACGGACAACCCTGTTTCCGCCGATCTCGAGCACGGCTTTGGTGATTCTCCGGAATTGGTCGCGGAAACCATCCGGCTGGCCGCCGACGTCGGATTGGTCGGCGGTTCTATCGAAGACGCCACCGGCTATAAAGACAGGCCCCTTTACGACATGAGTCACGCTGTCGAGCGCATCGCCGCCGCGGTGGCAGCGGCACGGGCCCTGCCGTTTCCTTTCACACTCACCGCGCGGTGTGAGAATTACTTACGCGGGAATCCCGATCTCGAAGACACTATCCGCCGGCTACAGGCGTTTGAGCGGGCGGGCGCCGACGTGCTGTTTGCGCCGGGGTTGCCGGACCTCGCCGCCGTGCGCGCGGTGTGTGAGGCGCTCTCGAAGCCGGTCAACTTCATGGTTGGGATCAAAGGTAAATCGTTCAGCATCGCTGAACTGGCGGCGGTCGGCGTACGACGGATAAGCCTTGCGACCTCGCTTTATCGGACTGCGATGACGGGGCTCGTGACGGCGGCACGGGAAATCAAGGACGCTGGGACCTTTGGCTTCCTCGACGGGGCGATCACGACGCCGGAACTGAACGGGTTCCTACAGAGCTGACTTTCGCCCGGCCGCTTCCGGAGGCATGTCAGGCCCCCGGCGCCGTATCCCCCGGCTGCGCCTTCCGCAACCACTCCAGGAACTTCGCCGCCCCTGCATCACCCTCCGCGGGCGCCCACGTCGCGAATTCCGACGCCGTTGCCGGGTCGTACGGCCCTTCCTTCACCTCCAGGAACGCGGAGCCATCGTTATCAACAACCAGCGTGTGCCAGACCGCCCGCGGAGTCTCGTACGCCATGCTTGCCGTAGCGTCACCCGCCGAATAACGGGCCGTCACCGTCCCACGCTCATCGAAAGTGAGGACGTGAAACCGTCCCCGCAGCACCATGGCCAGCTCCGATTTCGTGAGGTGCCGATGCGGCCGGAAGTAGGAGTTGCGGTTTGCTACAACAAAGAACCGCTGCACGGGGTCCGTCGCTGCTTCGTGGATATTGTGGTGAGCCCGGCCGCGCGGACTCGCCGCCGCCCGTGTCGTCAGCTCACCCAGCAGGCCGTGCGAAAATAACTTCATGCCGCGGTTCCCGTAACTGTCGGATGACAGGACTGATATTGTGGCGGAACTGGCGCCGGTCTGCAGTTGTCAACGGGCTGGGCCATTGCTGCGTTTTGCGGATTACATCCGGAGGTGCTGCCATGTGGAAATCGACTCGTCGCTCGCCAGCCTTCACGGCCGCTGTCGCGGTCGTCGCCTTTGGCGCCTGCCTGGGTGCTGCCGGCTGGGCCTCCGCAGCGGACGACGGTGCCCAGGCCGCGCCGCCCGTCGATATGGAATTCGCGGTCTGGACCCCAAAGGAAATCCAGTTCACTTACATGGGTTTCACCACGCACTACACGTGCGATGGCCTGCGGGACACCATCAGGGAAATGCTGCTGCAGTTGGGCGCCCGCAAGGACGACCTGAAGGTGACCGAGCAGCCCTGCTCCGGCGATCCCGACCGACCGAATCCGTTCCCCGGCGTGAAGATCAAGATGAGCGTCCTGCAGCCGGCCCCGGCTGCGCTGAGCTCCGATACCCCTGTGGTACAGGCCCAATGGAAGCCGGTGAAATTGCCTTACCGGGAGAACGGCATCAACGCAGCGGGGCAGTGCGAGCTCCTGGAGCAGTTCAACCGGACGATCCTGCCGCTGTTCACCACACGTAACGTCGATCTGCACGCGTCGTGTGTTCCCCATCAGCTCGAGCCCCTGGGCACCAAGCTGCAGGCGGAAGTGCTGATCACCGACCAGAAGAAGCCGGGAGCGAAGCAGGCGTCGGCGGCCGAGGCCCGTTAAGGGGCGGGCGCTGCCAGATCAGGCGCCTTAGGCCGCTTCTCGACGTTCGGTAGGAACGCCGCCAGAAGCCCGATGAGCGGTAGGAACGCGCACATCTGGTAGACCGTGGTGATGCCATACGCGTCGGCGAGCTTGCCGAGCACGGCCGCGCCTACGCCACCCATTCCAAACGCAAACCCGAAGAACAGCCCGGCCACCGTCCCGGTCTTCCCGGGCATGAGCTCCTGGGCATAAACCACGATAGCCGGAAACGCCGAGGCCAGGATCATGCCGATCGGCACCGTCAGCACTGCGGTCCAGAACAGGTTCGCATGGGGCAGAAGCAGCGTGAACGGCAGGACGCCCAGAATCGATGCCCAGATCACGTACTTGCGCCCGAAACGATCTCCGAGCGGTCCCCCGACGATCGTGCCCAGCGCCACAGCCGCGAGAAACAGAAACAGGTAGAGCTGCGCGCTCTGCACCGAAACGCTGAAGCGGTTGATGAGATAGAAGGTGTAGTAGCTGCTCAGGCTGGCCAGGTAGAAGTACTTCGAGAAAATCAGCGCCAGCAGCACGGCAATCGCGATGGTCACCTGCTTGGATCGCGGGGCAGCCTCCGACTTTCCGTCCGCCGTGCGCGGCTTGAGGCGCGCCACACCGTGCGCCTTATACCAATGGCCCACGTTGAAGAGCACAAACATGCCCAGCAGTGCCGTGGCCGAGAACCAGGCGACGCTCGACTGCCCACGCGGAATCACTATGAACGCCGCGAGCAACGGCCCCACGGCCGAGCCCACGTTTCCGCCTACCTGGAAGACCGACTGCGCGAGC
>DATBCZ010000493.1:0-9141 GCA_036270175.1 Steroidobacteraceae bacterium
GAGGACCACAAGGCCCCGATCGTAGCGGTAGATGTCTGGTACCACGTCGGCAGCAAAGACGAGCACCCCGGCCGCACCGGCTTCGCGCACCTCTTCGAACACCTGATGTTCAACGGCTCCGAGAACCACAACGACGAATTCATGCGTCCGTTGCTGTCCGCGGGCGCCACCGCCTTGAATGGCAACACTTGGCTCGATCGCACCACCTATTTCGAAAACGTACCGGTGAACGGCCTCGACCTCGCCCTCTGGCTCGAGTCGGATCGCATGGGCCACCTCCTCGGCGCGATCGACCAGAAGAAACTCGATGAGCAGCGCGGCGTCGTCCAGAACGAGAAGCGCCAGCGCGAGAACCAACCTTACGGCAAGGTCGACAACCTCATTGCCACCAGCACCTATCCCGCGGGCCACCCCTATTCCTGGACCACGATCGGCTCCATGGAGGATCTCAACGCCGCCTCGCTCGCCGACGTGAAGGACTGGTTCAAGACCTACTACGGCGCCGCCAACGCGGTCGTGGTCGTCGCGGGCGACGTCCATCCCGAAGATATAAAAGCCCGGGTCGAGCACTATTTCGGCGATATCCCGCCCGGTCCGGTGTTGAGTCACGCCCGCAGCTGGGTCGCGAAGATGAGCGGCGAGAAGCGCGCCGTCCTGCAGGATCGCGTACCGCAAGCACGGATCTATAAGACCTGGAACATCCCGGGATACGACACTCGCGACTTCACCCTCCTGCAACTGGTCGCGGACATCCTGGCCCAGGGTAAGAACAGTCGTCTCTACAAGCGCCTCGTCTACACCGACCAGGTGGCCACCTCCGTGAGCGCCGAAATCGGCCCCTTCGAGATCGGCTCGCAGCTGCAGATCACCGCGACCGTGAAGCCGGGCGGTAACCCCGGAGTCGTCGAGAAGGCGCTCGACGAGGAGATCGCGCGATTGTTGGCCTCCGGCCCGACGCGCGACGAGCTCGATCGCACCAAAACCGTCGACTACGCTGCCTTCGTACGTTCCGTGGAACGCATCGATGGCGCCGGCGGCAAAGCCGCAATCCTGGGCGAGAGCGAGTTGTATGGCGCCTCACCCGACTTCTATAAGAAGTCACTCAACTGGATGCGCGACGCTACCCTCGTGGAGGTGCAAAACGCCGCCCGCGCCTGGCTCTCGGACGGCGTATTCGTTCTGAACGTCGAACCGTTCCCCGAATACCACCCCGTCGCCAGCGACGCCGATCGGACCAAACTCCCGGTCGTAGGCACACCTCCCGCGCTCGCTCTACCACCGCTCACCCGCGCAACACTCTCGAACGGCCTCAAAGTCGTCCTCGCCGAACGACACAACGTCCCCGTGGTGCAGCTCAACCTGATCGTGGATGCCGGCCATGCCGCCGACAGTCTCGCCAAGCCCGGCACAGCCAACCTGGCGCTGGCGATGCTCAACGAGGGGACCAAAACCCGCGATGCTCTCCAGATTTCCGCGCGCTCCGAAGCGCTCGGCGCTCGCCTCGGTGCCGGCTCCACTCTCGATACGTCCTTCATCTCCTTGAGCGCGATAACGAGTCGGCTCCCCGAGTCTCTCGAGCTATTCAGCGACGTCCTGCTGAACCCGACTTTCCCCGACAAAGAACTCGCTCGCCTCAAGGCACAATCGCTCGCGGCGATCCAACAGCAGAAGTCGCAGCCGCGCGGTATCGCCTCACGATTGTTCCCGCGCCTGATTTATGGCGACGGACACGCCTATTCGAACCCGTTCTCCGGCATCGGCACCGAGGCGACCGTAAGCTCGATGACCACGGACGAGTTGCGAGCTTTCTATCGGCGCTGGCTCAGACCGGACAACGCCACACTGCTTATCGTGGGCGACACGACGCTCGCACAGATACGGCCACTGCTGGAGCAACGCCTGGCCGGCTGGAAGTCCCCGACCGGGAGCCTGCCCGCCAAACAGCTCGGCGTCATCCCACCCCAACCCAAACCGCGGGTTTTTCTCGTCAACCGCACCGGCGCTGAACAGTCGCTCGTGATGGCGGTAGAGCTGGCACCGCCGCGAGCGGCCCCAGACAATGTCGCCCTCGAGACCGTGAACACCATCCTGGGCGGCAGCTTCATCTCCCGAGTCAACATGAACCTGCGCGAGGACAAGCACTGGTCCTACGGCGCCGGCAGCAGCCTCATCGACGCCAAGGGGCAGCGCGTCTTCCAAACCTCCGCGCTGGTGCAGACCGACAAAACCGCCGACTCGATGCGAGAGATGCTGAAGGAGTTGCGGGACATCACCACCTCGCGCCAGCCCACCGAGAAGGAAATCCGTTTCGCCCAAGACACACTCGTACGCGCGCTACCCGGACAAAACGAGACTTCGAGCCAGGTCGCGGCCTCTTACGCGGACATCCTCACCTACGGATTGCCCGATAGTTATCTGAACGACTTCGTCGGTGAGGTCGAGGCGCTGACGCCTGCGCAACTGCAGGCAGCGGGTGCCGAATTGGTGCACCCGGAAGCCCTCACGTGGATCGTGGTCGGCGACCTGTCCGTGATCGAGGCAAATGTACGGAAGCTCGACATCGGCGAGGTCAAAGTGCTCGACACGGATGGTCACGTGCAGCGCTGAGCGACGCACTTGTGATTCCAGTCGGTGACAGGTGGGGGTGCCGTTCCGTATATTCGGGCCCCGACCATGTCGACTACGTCACATCTCGAAAAGCTCAACGGACCGCAGCGTAAGGCAGTGACCCATGGCGAGCCCCTACCTGACAACAAGGGGGTGAAGTCCGGTCCACTCCTCATCGTTGCCGGTGCGGGCACTGGCAAGACAGACACGCTCGCGCATCGCGTGGCGCACCTCGTCATCAACGGTGTCGACCCGGCGCGCATATTGATGCTGACATTCACACGGCGCGCGGCCACGGAAATGCGCCGCCGTGCTCATGAGATCACCAAGAAGGCGCTGAACGAGGCGCTCGGCGGCGTCAGCCAGACGATCCAGACGCGTCTGAGCTGGACGGGCACCTTCCACTCGGTCGGCAATAGGTTGCTGCGCCACTACGCAAAGCACCTCAAGCTCGACCCACAATTCACCGTGGTGGACCGCGCCGATTCAGCGGACCTCATGGACGGCATTCGCCAGGAACTCGGATTCGCGAGTAAGGAACAGCGTTTCCCCCGCAAGGAAACCTGCCTGCAGATCTACTCCTACCGCGTGAACACCCAACGCTCGCTGAAAGAGACGTTGGAACAGCAATACCCCTGGTGCGCGCAGTGGGAAGGCGACCTCGGCCGCCTCTACCGCGGCTACGTCGAACAGAAACAGCGCTACAACGTACTGGATTACGACGACCTGCTGCTCTACTGGCACCTGATGATGTCCGATCCGCGCCTCGCACAACACGTCGGCTCGAATTTCGACCACGTGCTCGTCGACGAGTACCAGGACACCAATAAACTGCAGGCCGAGATCCTGTACGGCCTGAAGGCCGACGGCGCGGGACTCACGGTGGTCGGCGACGACGCCCAGGCGATCTATTCCTTCCGCGCCGCCGCCGTCGAGAACATCCTGGGCTTTCCGGATCGCTTCAAACCGCGTGCCGAAGTGGTCACGCTGGCCCAGAACTACCGCTCGACGCAGGAAGTGCTGGATGTCGCGAACGCCCTGATGGCGGATGCACCGCGGCAGCACCGCAAACACCTGTTGTCCATCCGGGGCAAGGGCGCTCGTGGCCGCATCGTGACAACCGACGAACTCCAGTCGCAGGCGGAGTACGTCTGTACGGAGATCCTCCGGCGCCGTGAAGCCAATGTGCCACTCAAGCGCCAGGCCGTGCTGTTCCGCACCTCGAGCCACAGCGACATCCTCGAAGTGGAGCTGGCGAAACGGAAGATCCCGTTCGTGAAATTCGGCGGACTGAAGTTCCTCGAGGCCGGGCACATCAAGGACTTGATGGCGATCCTCCGGTGGGCCGATAACCCGCGCAATACGCTCTCCGCATTCCGCACCCTGCAGCTTCTGCCCGGCATGGGGCCGGTCAACGCACGCAAAGCCATCGAGCACCTGGAAGCGCAGGGAGGCTCCTTTACGGCGCTGCAGACCTTCACCCCTCCGCAGCCGGCGAGTGCGGCCTGGGCGAAGCTGAGCGAGCTCATGCTGGCCCTGGGGGAGCCTCAGCGGCCCTGGCCAGGCCAGCTGCACCTCGCCCGCGACTGGTACAAGCCGCAGTTCGAGCGCATCTATGAACACTTCCACACGCGCCTGGGAGACCTCGATCAGCTCGAGCTCCTCTCCGGACAATATCCGTCACGCGAGCGGTTCCTGACGGAGCTCACTCTCGACCCGCCGAATGCCACGAGTGACCTGGCCGGACAGCCGGTCCTGGACGAGGACTACGTGACGCTGAGCACCATCCATTCCGCGAAGGGAATGGAGTGGGACACCGTGTACGTCCTGAATGTCGTGGACGGCAGCTTTCCGTCCGAGTTTTCCACGGGCAAGGCGGAGTTGATCGAAGAAGAGCGGCGCCTTTTCTACGTCGCTCTCACACGTGCGCAGAACGACATCGTCCTGATGGCGCCGTTGAAGTTCCACCTGACGAACCAATCCAGGCAGGGCGATGCGCACGTCTACGGCGGGCGCAGCCGCTTCATGACCGAGAAGGTTTTGCAGAAGCTCGATCCCATGACTTTCCACGGGTCGAACAACGGGTCCGCCGATAACTTGCGGAACGACGTTGAGAGCTCCACGCTCGACGTCAGCGCCCGCATGAAAGAGATGTGGTAGCCCACGGGCGCAGCGGCATACGCCGCCCCACCCGTCACTTCGCCGGCTTCTCGAACTTCAGCGTAAAGCGGTCGCTCTCCCCAATCTCGGCGTATTTTTCACGGTCCTTGTCCCCCAACCGGTAGGTCGGCGGCAGGGTCCAGACACCCTGTTCGTAGTCCTTGGTGTCTTTCGGGTTGGCGTTGATCTCGGAAGTACCGAGGAGTCTGAATCCCTGCGCCTCGACGAGTTTGATGGCGTAGTCCTCGACCACATAGCCGCTCTTGGCTTTCGGGTCCTGGGCGAGCGCCGCATTGCCCCGGTGATCGACCACCCCCAATACACCCCCCGGCTTGAGTGCCTTGAAAATCGTCGCCAGCGCATCGGGCGCCGTGCCCTCCGCCATCCAGTTGTGCAGGTTACGGAAGGTCACGACCAGGTCGACCGATCCCGGGGGCACGCCGGTGACTGCACCGCCGCCGTGGGAGGGAAAGGTCACGACCGCCGCATTCCCATAGAGTGTCGGGTCGGCGGCCAGCTTGTTCCTGTAGCTCTCGAGCCGCTCCGTAATGAACCTGCTGGCGGGGTCCGGCTCGATCACCGCCGCGTAGTACTTACCCCGGTCCCGCACCAGCGGCGCAACGATATCCGTATACCAGCCCGGTTCCGGCCAGACCTCGAGCACCGTCATTTCCGGGCGGATGCCGAAGAACAGCAAGGTGTCCTTCGGGTGGCGGTAACGGTCCCGGGCTCGATCGGCTTCTGCCCGGTGCGGGTCCGCGAGGATGTTGTCGAGCGCCTGGGCGGTCGCCTGGCGGGTGCTGGTCATGGCGCAGCCGGCGATCAACACCGCAGCCGCCAACAGCGCTAGGACCGGATTCTGTTTGGCAAACATCATCGCTCTTTCGTGTCGGGCGCGCGCCGCGCCGAAGGCGCGCATTATTCCACGCGCGACACGAAAAAAACCCCGCGTGCGCGCGGGGTTTAGCTTCAGGCTCGGAGGTTTACACGTCCGCGCGGCTCAGCGCCGGAAGGGGCCGCCGCCCTGGCGGGGGCGTTGAGGCCGTTCCTGCGCCTCGTTCACACGCAGGGGTCGGCCACCCATCTGGAAGCCGTTCAGCGTCTGGATTGCGGCCTGCGCCTCGTTCTGCGGCATATCGACGAACGCAAAACCGCGTGGCTTGCCGGTTTCCCGGTCGTTGATGAGTTTTACCGAATCCACCTTGCCGTGACGTTCGAACAACGCCTTGACGTCCTGCTCGGTGGCACTGAAGGGCAGATTGCCCACATAGATCGTCGTCATCCGGAAGTCTCTCTTGGAAATGCGGACAGCGGCGAGCCGTGCGGTCGGCACGCATGTACCGCGTGATCTGTCAAACAGGTCTGGGCGTCAAGGCACACGATCGGCACTTTTCAGGCAATGCGGAGCGCTTGGGCCAGTGGCCTGCACCTTCGGCGGGAGATGGATACAACACACTCTAACTAACAAAGCGTACTCATCCATGGCGGATACGAACGCACTACGATGCTACTCCCGGCTTTTGCGGGAAGCAAACACGGGCTTGTCCAGACACTCCAGTTGTAGGAAGTCGGGTGTGGGGTCGGCGCCACGCCTGGGGAGTTGGCCTGAAATGTGCATCCTGCGGCCGACCCGTGGACGTCCGTCCGCCGGGTCGTTTCAAGCGGTTAGGAACACTGACAGGGGGCGGCGGGCGGCGCGGACCGGCCGCCGGCGTGGGGCTCGGCGGCGCGGGAAGGAGGGCGGTGCGGGTCGGCGGGCCCGCTCAGGCCCCCGCCGGCTCCAGGTACGCGTACCCATCCAGCTCTTTCTCGTAAAACCGCTTCAGCAGCTGGCTTTCCGCGATGGTCATGCGGCCGTCCCGGATGGCGCGTTCGCAGTCCCGGGCGAGTGCCGGGGGGAGCTCCGCGACGTCGTACTCCATGTACTCCAGCACCTTGTTGGCGGTGTCGCCTTTGACGATTTCCTCGATCCACCAACCACCCTGGTCGTGGAGCCGGATGTGCACCACGTGGGTGTCGCCAAACAGGTTGTGAAGATCGCCCAGGGTCTCCTGGTAGGCGCCCACCAGGAAGGCGGCGAGGTAGTACTTCTCGCCGTCCTTGAGCTCATGCAGCTCCAGCGCCCGCTTCACATCCCGTAACGACACGAAGTGATCGATCTTGCCGTCCGAGTCGCAGGTGATGTCGGCCAGCACCCCGGTCCGGGTGGGCCGCTCGTCTAGACGGTGAATCGGCATGACGGGAAACAACTGGTCGATGGCCCAACTGTCGGGCAGCGACTGGAATACCGAGAAGTTGCAGAAATAGGTGTCGGAGAGCGTCGTTTCCAGATCTTCCAGCTCATCGGGGACCCGCTCGAGCTTGCGGCAGTAGTCCCGCAGCTTCGTGCAGGTGGCCCAGTAGAGCCGCTCGGCAAGCGCCCTGAACTCGAGCGACAGCAGACCAAGATTGAACATCTGCAGGATCTGCTCGCGGGCGGTGAGTGCGTCGTGATAGCACTCCACCAGGCGCCGCTCGCTCACCGAGCGATAGGCGTCGAAAAGGTCGCGCACCGGTTGCGGCAACTCCTGGTCGCCGTTGTAGTCCTCCGTGACCTGCCCGGTAACCCGGAACTTGTCGAGCGCCGAAGAGCCGAGCGCATCGAAAATGAGCACGCTGTGGTAAGCGGCCACTGCGCGTCCGGATTCGCTCACGATCACCGGATGCGGGATGTTGCGGGCGTTGCAGACATTGGCGACCCGGTAGACGACATCGTTCGCATACTCGGCGAGCGTGTAGTTCATCGAGGAAGAGAAATTCGTGCCGCTACCGTCGTAGTCGACGCCGAGGCCACCGCCAACGTCGATGTACTGCAGGCCGGCTCCCATGAGCTTGAGCTCCGCGTACACGTGCGCGAGCTCGTTGATCGCATCCTTCACGCGGCGGATGTCCTGGAGCTGGCTGCCGGGGTGGCAATGCACCAACTGCAGGCAGTCGAGCATGTCGCGCGCCTTCAGGACATTGAAGAGCTCCAGGATCTCGGTAATAAACAGGCCGAATTTCGACTTCTCACCGGCGGAGGCGCTCCACCGGCCGGAGCCTTCACTGAATAGTTTGACCCGTACGCCGATCCGCGGTCGAACCTTGTAGGTGTCCGCGTGCTTGAGGATGAGCCCGAGCTCCTCGAAATTCTCGACAACGGGAATGATAGTGCGACCGAGTTTGGTCGCGAGCGTGACCGCCTCGATGTAGCTGTCGTCCTTGAAACCGTTACAGACAATCAGCCGGTCGGACGCGTCCTCCGTCATCGCCATCACGGCGAGCAGCTCCGGTTTGGAGCCGACCTCCAGCCCGAAGCCGAACTCCTTGCCGTAACGGTAGACCTCCTGCACCACGAGCCGCTGCTGGTTCACCTTGATCGGGAACACTGCGGCGTAGCGGTTCTTGTAGTTGTTCTCCGCGATGGCCTGCGCGAACGCCCCGTGTATGTGCTTGAGGCGGTGAGCGAGGATGTCCGAGAAGCGAACGACCACGGGCGTCGTCAGGTCACGGGCCTTGAGACCTTCGACGACCTCGAAGAGGTCGATGACGTTGGTCCCCTGAGTATCCGGCCGCACAATGACGTGGCCCGCGTCATTGATAGAGAAGTAACCCTTACCCCACGCGTTGACGTGGTAGAGGTCGAGCGAGTCGTCGATCCTCCAGGGCTGGGCGGGGTTGAACTTCCGGTTGCCGTTGACGGCGCTTTTCGGGTCTGCTGCCACGTGTCGTGATTCCCAAAACGATCGTGGCCGGTCTCACCTGGATATTCAGGTGCCCAGCCACGAACAGACGAACTCAAGTTGCGCGCACCATAGCAAAATTGTGTGTCAGACAAGAGTCTGGTCATGCGCTGCGCGCAACTTTCCTGTACGTAGGCGAAGACGCGTACCTGCGAAATTTAGCGGCGCTGCGCGCGGGTAGGACGGTACGCACGTCTCACTCTCACGATTCCGCTCCCCGCGTCACTGGCCGGCCCGGGTCACGAATCCACTCACTCCAGGACCCCGCATACAGCCGCGCTCCCGGAAGCCCCGCGACCTCCAGCGCAAGCAGGTTGTGACAAGCCGTCACCCCCGAGCCGCACATCCCAATCATTCGCTTCGCATCCTGCCCGCCGCTCCTGCCCGCGCCCGACATCCCGCCGCCCAACGTCGTTTCGTCGAGCGCCCCGCCGCTCAACGTCGCGCCACCGACAGCGCCGCCACCGAGCGTCGCGAGCCAACGCTCCCGCAGCTCTCCCGCCGGCAAAAATCGGCCCTTGGCATCGACGTTGCGCACGAACGGATGGTTGCGCGCTCCGGGAATGTGACCGGCAACCGGGTCGATCGTTTCATTTTCCCCCGCGAATCGGTC
>DATBCZ010000494.1:0-13525 GCA_036270175.1 Steroidobacteraceae bacterium
CATGTGGCAGCGACTACCGATCCCGAATCGGCGGCTCCCATAGCGATGCAGAACGTGGCGGCATTCCGTGCCGGACGGCCCCTGGTGGGGCTGATTTCCGTGTCGCGCGGTTACTGATCCCCTGCCTCGCCCCCGACCTGCCACCGACCCGAGAGTATTTTTCAAGACTTCTGGGCCGGCTTGAGGTGCACTCCAACCCCAGCCGCGCGGCACCCATCAAGCATCAAAGCAGGATCTCATCATGGCGACTCTCGCAGGAAAAACGGCACTGGTCACCGGCGCATCACGTGGAATCGGCCGCTCGAGCGCCCTGGCGCTGGCCCAGGCGGGCGCGCGGCTCCTGATTCACTACAGCCGCGGCGAGCAGGAGGCTGACGCCGTCGTCCAGGAAATCCGGAAGGCTGGCGGCAGTGCGGACAAGATAGGCGCCGATCTGCGTTTACCGAACGGTCCGCATGATCTCGCGAAGCGCGTGCGCGAGATTGTTGGTGAGCGGCTCGACATCCTGGTTGCCAACGCGGGCATAGCGAAGTCGGCCACCATCGAGGCCACTACGATAGAGGACTTTGACAACCTGTTTGCCGTCAACGTACGGGCGCCGTTCTTCCTCGTGCAACAGCTGTTGCCAGTCCTGGGCTCGGGAAGCAGCGTTGTGTTCGTTTCCTCGGTGGTCGCGCGGGCCGCGGTTGGCGCGCTCCCGGCTTATGCCGCGACCAAGGGCGCGGTGGATACGCTCGTAACGCACTTTGCCGCGCTACTCGGTGAGCGTGGCATTCGTGTCAACGCCGTCGCACCGGGCGTTGTTCAGACTGACATGTCTAGCTTCACGAAGTCCGACGCAGGCCGCGAATACACCCTGAGCATTCAGGCGCTAAAGCGTATCGCGCAACCGGACGACATCGGTGACGTGGTTGCCTTTCTGGCCTCTGACGCTGCGCGTTGGATCACGGGTGACACGGTGCATGTCGATGGCGGCTCAAAGCTCTGATGCGTGCATCGGCGACGGCTCGAGAGGATGCGGGCGCGGGCGTGAATCTGCCCGCGGCCGCTGCCGCGTTACCTCTTCTTGTACGTCTTCTCGAACATCGGCGGGAGTCCGCCGTCGCTCGTGATCACTCGAAGCTTGAAGTACCAGTGGCCGTTGCGTTTGACGAGCTCATCGTGCTCGCGACCCTGTTCGATGAACTGGGGAGTCGCGCTGGGGGTCTCCGAGTTCACTCCGGTCCATATCACATCCGCCGTGGCGGATTCGCCATTCACGACAATTTTGGGATTCGTGAGCAGCATGCGGAAGGCGCCCTTGTGGGGCGGCGATCCTTGCCCAATTTTTTTATACAACTCCTCAATGGGCTTCTGCCCCTGAGCGGTGAGGCCGTTCACGTCGATGACACCGTCCTCGACATAAAAAGCGCCGAAGTCGTGGTTACCGGCGCCGAGTTTGCCGTAGTAGTCGACTAGCATGTCCTGGATCTGTGCCTTATCCAGGAGCGTCGCCAGAGTGGTCGCCGGTTGCTCGGCAGACGCCGGTCCTGAGACCGCAGCCAGCCCCAACGCTACCGACGTCAACAGGCAGCGTCCGAGAGTTTTAGAAAGTAGCATCAAGAGGTCTCCTGTTCAAAACCCGTCGATCTTGCCGGTGCTGAAGTTCCTGATCTTCCCAGTATCCTCCATCGTCATCGCGTCGATCACCTTCACGAGCTTGCCGACTTCCTGATCGACCGGCGCGGCGCCTTTCATGTTGGCGAGGTCGGACTTACTCGCCACAAAAATGGGCTCCACCAGGCCGACGATCACACCCTGCGACTTTTTCTGGACCGCCAGCAGGGTCATGTATTTGTTCAGGGCGGCCTTGCTCGCGCCGTAGTTCATGCCAATTCCGCCCGGCAGCGCATTGGCGAACGAGCCGGCGATCGAGGTCACGGAAATGACCTTCTTCTGTTTGGAATGCTCCACGTTGGGCATGAACGCCTGCGTCACGCGCATCGCGCCCAGCGTGTTCACATCGAAGTCACGCCTCGCAGCGTCGAAATCGAGCTTGTCGAACGGCGTGGAAGCCGCCGCCATATCTGCCGCAAAAGTCGGCTCGACGTTGGCGGCATTGTTGATCAGGACATCGATCGGCTGCTCGCGATATTTTTCCGCTACGGCCCGAGCGGTCGCGGTGTCCGAAACATCCACCTTCTCGAGAGCCAGCTGGGGATGTTTGGCCGCCAACTCAGCGAGCGCGGCGAGCGCCGAATCCCCGGCGGAATGACGCGATGTCGCGATGACGTTCCAGCCTTTTTCGGCATACTGCTTCGCGAGCTCGAAGCCTATGCCACGGTTGGCTCCAGTGATGAGCACCGTCGGCGCGCTTTTTTTGAACTCTGCGCTGGCCGTAAACGGCAGCAGCATGACGAGAGTGGAAAGGAGGAAAGCAGCTCTGATCATGGACATGGTCCTGTATTGGTAGGGACGCGATATTAGGGCAGTCGCGGGCTCAATGGTGACCGGACGGCGGTCATGGCGACGCCACGGCTCTTCTCAAAGGTCGGGAAAGTCCTCTTCCCAGAATTCTAATGGATTGCGCGGCGGGTCCGGGGGACGGCTGACTTCGACCCGGCGCAATTCCACGCGACGGATTTTTCCGGATATCGTCTTCGGCAGCGGCGCAAACTCGAGGCGGCGAATGCGTTTGTAGGGCGACAGGCGCGTCCGGATGTGCCGAAAGATTGACAGCGCCGTCTGCGAATCCGGTGTAGCGCCCGCGATCAACTCGATGAAGGCCTTTGGGACACAGAGTCGGACGGGATCCGGGGCCGGCACGATGGCTGCCTCGGAAACCGCGGCGTGCTCGATCAACACGCTTTCGAGCTCGAAGGGGCTTATCCGGTAGTCCGACGACTTGAACACGTCGTCCATACGACCGACGTAGGTCAGGTAGCCCTCGGCGTCGCGGGAGGCGATATCACCCGTATGGTAATAACCATCCGCCATCGCTTCCGAATTGCGCTCGGGATCGTCGAAGTAGCCCCGCATCAAGGCGAGGGGCTGCTGTCCCAGATCGACACAGACCTCGCCCTCGTCCGCGACTTTCCCCTGAAGATCCACGAGCACGATCGGGCAGCCGGGCAATGGCCTGCCCATCGAGCCGGGCTTGATCCGCAGTCCGGGCGGGTTGCCGACCTGGGCGGTGGTCTCGGTCTGGCCAAATCCATCGCGCACAGTGATGCCCCAGGCGGCCCGCACACGCTCGATCACTTCAGGATTCAAGGGCTCGCCGGCGCTGGTGGCCTCTCTGAGGGTCATGCGCCAGCTCGCCAGGTCTTGTTGAATCAACAGGCGCCATACCGTGGGCGGCGCGCAGAACGTGGTCACGCCACAGCGAGACATCTGGTCGAGAACGGCGCGGGCATCGAACCTTTCGTAGTTCAGGCTCAGTGCGCAGGCCTGCGCATTCCAGGGTGCAAAGAAGGATGACCAGGCGTGTTTCGCCCAGCCGGGAGAGCTGAGATTCAAATGAACATCCCCGGGCCGCAGGCCAAGCCAGTACATCGTCGACAGGTGGCCGACCGGATAGCTCGCGTGCGTGTGAGCCACCAACTTCGGCTGGGCCGTGGTACCGGATGTGAAATAAAGGAGCAAGAGGTCCTCGGCACGTGTAGGCGCGATCGCTGCCAAGTGCTCGTGCGCCGTGTAAGAATCTTCGTACGGGAGCCATCCGCGTTTGGGCTCGCCAACAGCAACGCGCACCACTACCGTACCCAGCCCCTCGAACCGATCGACGAGATTCGAAGTCGTCACGACGACCTTGACGCTGCCCCGCTCGAGTCGATCGCGCAACTCCGTACGCTCGAGAAGCGTCGTCGCGGGGATGATCACCGCACCCAGTTTGATGGCTGCCAACATCGTTTCCCACAGCGGAACGACGTTCGCGAGCATGATGAGAATCCGGTCACCCGCCCCTACTCCGTGCGCTGACAGGAAGTTGGCGACCTGCGAGGAGCGGCGCGCCAACTGTGCGAACGTGAGAGATTCATCGGCGCCCGTTCCGCTCACCACTCGCAGTGCGGGAGATTCATTGTCTCGCGCAATGACATCGAAGTAATCGCGCGCCCAGTTGAATTCCTCAAAACGGGGCCATTGAAACTCACGGCCGGCGGCGGCCAGGTCTTCTCTCAGGCGCAGCAACAGATCGCGTGCGGCAACCAGGCGTTCGTAATTTCGCATACTTCCCCCTCTGTGCTCGCCTTCCCCCACATTATAAGGACAGGTCCCGATACCATTGCGGAATAGAGGGTTCGGTGCCAGGTGGCGTAACATCTCAGGCACCATGACCTCCGCGCCGTCCGATAACCCCATTCCGCTGCTGGACCTGCGCCGGTTCGATGCCGATGCCGCCCAACGGACGGCGTTTCTGGCCGAGCTGCGCGCCGCGGCCCGGGACATCGGCTTCTTCTACCTCAGCGGTCATGGCGTCGAGCCGGACCTGCTGCGTGAGCTCATTGAGTTGTCGCGCCGGTTTTTTGCCCTGCCCGAGGCCGACAAGCTCGCCATCGAGATGGTGAACTCGCCACATTTTCGCGGCTACAACCGGGTTGCCTGGGAGCGTACGCGCGGGGCTCCCGACTGGCGCGAGCAGATTGATATTGGCGCGGAACGCAGCGCACTCCCAAGAGAGCCCGGGCGCCCTGCCTGGGCGCGACTGCAAGGCCCGAATCAATGGCCGGCCGCCCTGCCCGTGTTACGCCCAGCCGTCCTGCGCTGGCAGAGCGCTGCAATCGGGGTGCTGTCACGACTGTTGCGTGCGTTTGCCTTGTCACTTGGACAGTCGGAGGATGCGCTCGAACCCCTGTATCGCGACGACCCGCACCATCTTGTCAAACTCATCCGCTACCCGGGACGCGATACCACCGATAGTGAGCAGGGAGTGGGCCCTCACAAGGATGCGGGCCTTCTCACCCTCCTGCTACAGGACACACAGGGCGGCCTGCAGGTCGAGACAGCCGACGGTTGGATCGACGTCACCCCGCGGCCCGGTACGTTCGTCGTAAACATCGGTGAGTTGCTCGAGTTGGCTTCGGATGGCTACCTGCGAGCCACATTTCACCGGGTCATCGCGCCGCCGCCGGGAGTTGAAAGGATCTCCGTGGCATTCTTTCTCGGCGCCCGCCTGGACGCAACCGTCCCCCTGCTCCACCTGCCTCCGGCACTCGCCGCGCAAGCGCGGGGGCCAGAGAGCGACCCCAAAAATCCCCTGTTCCGCAGTGTCGGCCAAAACTATCTCAAAGGGCGGCTACGCTCTCATCCGGATGTGGCGCGACGTCACCATGCCGACCTCCTCGAGCCGGGACCGCCGACCGCAGCATCTTCGGGGTAAAGGGTGCACCCATGAACAGACTACTTCACCGCTCCTTGTTGTCACGCCTATCGGTTGCCCTGCTCGCATTTGGCTGCGCGCATGCCGCCGATGCGCCGGGTCCGGCGCTCGACTCGATCGAGCAACGCGTGAAGCCCTGCACGAGCTGCCATGGAAATGAGGGGCGTGCGACGCGCGAGGGTTACTTTCCGCGCATCGCCGGAAAGCCGCCCGGCTATCTCTTCAATGAGCTGGTGAACTTCCGGGACGGCCGGCGTCATTTCCCGATGATGACGTACATCGCGCAATTCCAGAACGACGCTTACCTGCGCGAGATCGCAGCTTACTTCGGCGCACAACACGTTCCCTATCCCGCGCCGGAGCACACGAAATCGACTGCGGCGGTGCTCGAGAGGGGCCGGCAACTCGTGACCGAGGGAGATCGGACTCTGAGCATACCCGCCTGTAACTCCTGCCACGGGAGTCGCTTGTTGGGAGTGGCTCCGGCGGTGCCGGGGTTGCTGGGAGTATCACAGGATTACCTGACAGCCCAACTGGGCGCCTGGCGTAGCGGCGTGCGAGCGGCGGCGGCTCCGGACTGCATGCGTCAACTCGTGCACCGGATGCATCCCGAAGACCTGGACGCTGCCGCGGCGTGGCTCGCATCGCAGGCGGTTCCCGAAGGCGCGGAGCCCGAAACGTCGTTCGAGCATTCGCCTTCGATGGAATGCGGCAGCATCGTGCAGGGAAGTCATTCGCCATGAGAAAGGCTTTCCTCGGCGGCGCACTACTTCTCGTATTGGTACTCGTCGCACTGTGGTGGAGTACTGCGCGTGACCGGGAGAGCGGCGAAGCACCCCGCCCCGCCTCCCCGGCGAATGCCGATCCGGTGCAACATGGACTTGAGCTGGTTTCTCTGGCGGACTGCAAGTCGTGTCACACGGCCCGTGGCGGCGCGGCATTTGCTGGCGGGCGCGCTATACCCACGCCATTCGGCACGTTCTACTCACCAAACATCACGTCCGACGCCAAGACAGGACTGGGCAGCTGGAGCTCCACGGATTTCTGGCATGCCCTGCACAATGGGTATTCGAAGGACGGCACCCTTCTTTATCCAACCTTCCCTTACACCAACTACACCAAGATCAGCCGCGCCGACTCGGACGCGATGTTCGCGTACCTGCGCACCATCGCCCCCGTCGCGCAGGTGAATCACCCGCACGAGCTTTCATTTCCCTACAACTATCGGCTGCTGCTGGTCGGCTGGCGTTGGCTGTTCTTCCGTCCGGGAGTGTACGAGTCCGAGCAGGGGCAGAGCGCGGCATGGAATCGCGGCGCGTACCTGGTGCAGGGACTCGCGCACTGCAGCGCGTGTCATGAGGCGCGCAACGCCCTGGGCGCCACCCGGTCGAAAGCCGGACCCTCGGGAGGGCTCGTGCTCAACTGGTACGCACCATCGCTGACGAGCCCGCATGAAGCCGGAGTTCAGGATTGGACCGAATCGGAGATTGTCACCCTGTTGAAGACGGGCCAGGTTGCTTCCGGCCTCATCAAGTCCTCCACGTCGGGGCCCATGGCGGAAGTCGTTTCTGAAAGTTTGCAGCAGGCGCCGGATGATGAGCTGCGAGCCATGGCTGCGTACTTGAGATCTCTTCCGGTCACCAACCCTCCGGACGCAGGGGGCGGAACTAACCCGCAGGACGAGATACCCAAGCCCGTGCTCGCCGCCGGAAAAATGCTTTACGAGAAGAACTGTGCGGACTGCCATGGCAAACAGGGCGAGGGGCGCGACCCCGCGGCGCCACCTCTGGCCGGGAATCGGGCGGTCACCATGAACTCCGCCGTGGATCCGATCCGGATGGTTCTTTTCGGCGGCTATTCTCCCGGCACCGCTGGAAACCCGCGCCCTTTCGGGATGCCGCCATACTCGCTGACGTTGAGCGATGAGGAGATCGCGGAAATTCTCATCTACGTGCGCGCTTCGTGGGGCAATGCGGGCAGGCCGGTGCGCGGTGAGGAAGTAAGCGCCAATCGCGGCACCCCCCTTTGGTGAGGCCCGTCCGGGTCCGGGCGCACGCCGCGGAAATCCAGACCCACTTCGCAAAAACGAACACTCGTCCGCAATAGGCGAGCAACTCCTCCTGCGACGCAGGACCGGGAGCCAGACAGGTTCCTACGCCCCAAGGCGGGATGTCGATCCGCTCACGGTTCGCCTGCGGCCGCCAGGGTATAACAAAACCCAGCCGCCAACGGCCGCATACACAACATTCGAACAGCGTCCCACGCTGCTACCGACTAACTCGATGCATTCAAGATCACTCCCACGGCTGGCTCTCTGGCTGTTGACTTTCAGCGTCGCGCCGCTGCACGCCGCCGTGCAGCCGGGCGACCCCATTGGCTCATTCGATATCACACGGTTCGAAGTTACAGGCGACTCCCTGTTGGGCGGGTCGGCCGTGCAAGCTACGGTCGCAGGTTTTGCCGGCAAGGGCCGCGACTTCGGCTACGTGGAGCGTGCGATAGCCGCCCTGGAAGCTGTCTATCACAAGCGCGGCTTCGGCCTGGTTAAAGTGATCCTGCCGGAGCAGGAGTTGAACGGTGGGGTCGTGCGCCTGACGGTGGTCGAGACACGCATCGGCAAAGTTCGCGTCGCCGGCAGCACTACGCACAGCGAGGCGAATATCCGCCGCAGTCTGCCGGCCGTAGCCGCGGGCATCATCCCCAATACGGATGCGATCTCGGCGAACCTCAGAATAGCCAACGAGAACCCTTCGAAGAAGGTCAACCTGGAGCTACAAAGCAGTAGCCAACCGGGCGTCATTGACGCCCTGGAGCAAGTGACCGACCAAAGGACCTGGTCCGTCGGCGCGGTACTGGATAACTCAGGATACGAGTCTTCGGGCCGTACTCACGTCACCGCGCAGTACCAGAACTTCGACTTGGGAGGACTGGATCACACATTTAGCGCGCAGTACACGACCAGCACCGAGGAGCCGAGCAAGCTGCGGGTGTACGGGGCCGGATACCACATCCCCCTGTACAGCGTCGCCAGTTCGTTGGACTTCTATGGAACATATTCCACGATCAATTCGGGCACGGTGGCGGCCGGTCTCCTCGACCTGCAGGTCAGTGGCGCGGGTGCCGTGTTTGGCGTGCATTTCAATCACGATCTGCCGCGTGTTGGGCACTACGACTCGCAACTGGTCCTGGGACTCGATCGCAAGGAGTTCCGCAATGACATCGACTTTCAGGGCCAGCAGTTGGGGGGCGACGTGACGGTCGACCCGATCAGCCTGTCCTATGCCGGGCAATGGGCCCTGCCCGCCGGCAATTTCAACTTCTACCTCACCGGGGTACACAACATCCCGGGTGGCTCACAGGCCAGTGACACCTCTTTCAGCGCGGCTCGCTCCGGCGCGACGACCTCGTACGGGCTGCTGCGCTACGGCGCCGGATTTGCCCGACCGCTGCCCCACGATTGGCAATTGCGCCTCACCCTCAATGGACAGCTGACACACGATGCGCTGGTGCCGGGTGAGCAGTTCGGCGTCGGCGGCGCCACTTCGGTGCGCGGTCTGCTGGAACGTGAGATCGAGAACGACAAAGGAATCACGGCAAACGCGGAGCTCCATACCCCCAATCTGTGCGGAGTGATCCATGACGGCGCGACACTCTGCAACGCGCTTGCATTCTTCGACGACGGACACGTCTCGCGCAACGATGCGTTACCCGGCGAGGTAACGCATCAGTCGGTCAACAGCGCGGGCGTCGGGTTTCGTCTCACACGTGGAAGGTTTCTGAGCCTGCAAATGGATTACGGCCGTGTCGTGAGCGCCTCGGATCCGCAGCAGAAAGGCGACCAGCGCCTGCACGCCATGCTGGCCCTGGCCTATTGAAACCATGACACCGAGAACGGACATGTATCTGTCACGCTTGCGAATCGCGGCTGCCGCGGCGGTGGCCTGCTTTCTCGCGGGAAACGCAGCCGCCAATCCCACCGGCATGCAGGTCGTTGCCGGGCAGGTCAGTACCGCCACGTCCGGTAATCAACTCCTGATCACCAACTCACCGGGCACGATCCTCAACTGGCAGAGTTTTTCGATCATGCCCGGCGAGCTGACGAAGTTCCTGCAGCAGAGCTCGTCCAGCAGTGTATTGAATCGCATCACCGGGCAGAACCCGTCGCAAATCCTGGGCGCGCTGCAGTCGAACGGGAAAGTCTTTCTCATCAACCCCAACGGGATCGTGTTCGGGGCCGGCTCGCATGTCGATGTCAACGGGCTGGTCGCCTCCAGTCTCAACATCAGCAATGCCGATTTTCTCGCCGGTCACCTCAAGTTCAGCAGCGCGGGCACGCCAGGAAATATCAGTAACTCCGGGGGCATTACCACCCCCAGTGGCGGCCAGGTTTACCTGATCGCGCCAAATGTGACCAACAGCGGCATCATCACCTCTCCGGGCGGCGATGTCCTTCTCGCGGCGGGTCGTAGCGTCGATCTGGCGGATTCCAACGATCCGGATGTGCGCGTAGTTGTCAGCGCGCCCAGCGACCAGGCACTCAACGTCGGCAAGGTGGTCGCGGACAGTGGTCGGGTTGGAGTTTATGGCGCGCTCGTCAACCAACTCGGCTTAGTCAGTGCCAACAGCGCCGTGGCAGGCGAAAACGGCAAGATCGTCTTCAAATCGACCGACACGACCTTACTCGGCCCGGGCAGTGTGACCACCGCCACGGGCGTAGGCGCCGGGGGCAACGTCCAGGTACTCGGAAATCGGGTCGGGCTCACGGGCGACGCGGTAGTCGATGCCAATGGCCAGACCGGCGGCGGGACGGTTTTGATCGGCGGCGACACCCACGGCAACAATCCGGCGATTCAAAACGCGGCCCTCACGTACGTGGGACCGCAAGCACAGGTGGAGGCCGATGCCTCTCATGCGGGCGCCGGCGGCAAGGTGGTCGTCTGGTCGGATCAGCAGACCCAGATGTATGGAACGATCTCCGCCCGTGGCGGGCCGGTTGGTGGCGACGGCGGCTTCGTCGAGACCTCGAGCGCGAGCAAACTCGATTTCGCCGGCGAGGTCGATCTGCGGGCGCCGCACGGAGCCGCGGGCACCTTACTCCTCGACCCCAGCGATATCTTGATCAACTCGAACGCCTCTACCGGGGACATCAGCGTCACCGGGGCTGCTCCGTTCACCATCACCGCCGGCAACGCATCATCGGTCTTGTCGACTTCGCAGCTGCAGACCCAATTGGGGCTCGGGAATGTCACGGTGACGACATCTTCCGGTGCCACGGCTCCTCTTAGTGGAACTATTACGGTAGCCGCGCCTGTGGCGTGGACGAATTCGAACAGTCTGACCCTCGCGGCGGACCAGGACATTAATATCAATGCGCCGATCACGGCTCCGTCAGGAACCCTGGTCCTGAGCGCGACCAACGGCAATATCGCACAGGCTCTCAACAGCACGAATCCGGCGACGATTTCCGTCGCGGCACTGTCGGCCAGCGCACCGCTGGGATCGGTGAGCTTGAGCGAACCAACGAACGCGATTTCGGGCGCCGTCGCAGGAGTCGGAGCGCAGGGATTTAGCCTCAGCGCGGGAGCGATTAACGTCGGTACCGTGGGCACGGTGTCTGGCATCACCGGCGGCGGGGCCGGCTCGCTGTCGTATGGGGTCGACCTTACTACGTCCACTGGCGACATTGCCGTGGGCGCTGCTGTCAATGGCGGAACTTCGACCGTCGTGTTGAATTCGGCCGGGGCCGTGACGCAGGGAACTGGTGGACTGGTTACCGCGAATAGCTTGATTGTCCTTGCCTATGGCGCCGCGGGAATTGGCGGCGGCGGCACGCCGTTGCTCGTGAATGTCGGGACACTTCAGAACGCCACGTCTCAGGGGCCGGTGCTCATCAGCAATAGTGGCGACCTGGTTATCGACTACGTCTCGGCAAGTGGCGCTGTGGCGATAAATTCCGGCGGATCGCTCAGTACGGGGACGGCTCTGACGTGCGATTGCACTCTTACCATCAATGGGTCCTCGGTCGCATTGACGGCGGTAGGGTCGATGTTCGTGAGCGCGGGATACAACATTACAGCGACAGACGGCGTTTCGTTGAACGCTGGGTACAATGCCCCGAGCGGGACGTACCTGGGTTCGAACAACACGCTCACTGTGGACGGCAATGTGTCGGCGGCCACAATTGGGTTGGCTGCTGGCGGTGCGATCAGTGTGACGGGGACTTTGACGGGAGCGGTGGCGCAGACGCCGAACCTTTATTCGGCGCCGCTGCCGACATTAGACCAGTGCATCGCGACGCCGACGCTGGCTGGTTGCAGCGCCGTGCTGCCAACATTGGCTCAGTGCACCGCGACCCCGACAGCCGCGGGTTGCAGTGCCGTACTGCCGACGCTCGCGCAATGCACCGCGGCGCCCACGACGGCAGGTTGCAGTGTTGTGCTGCCAACACTGGCCCAGTGCACCTCAACACCGACCGCGCCCGGCTGCAGTGCGGTACTGCCGACACTCGCTCAATGCACCTCGGCGCCCACGACGGCAGGTTGCAGCGTCGTGCTGCCGACATTAGCCCAGTGCACCTCAACGCCGACCGCGGCGGGCTGTACCGCGGTACTGCCGACGTTCGCGCAATGCACTTCGACGCCAACAGTGGCCGGCTGCAGCGTCGTGCTCCCGACAATCGCTCAATGTAGCTCGGCCCCCACCACGGCAGGTTGCAGCGTAGTACTGCCGACGGTCGCCCAATGCACTTCAACGCCAACAGCCGCCGGCTGCAGCGTCGTGCTCCCGACAATTGCGCAATGCACCTCGGCACCCACCACCGCGGGTTGCAGCGCAGTGCTGCCAACGTTAGCCCAGTGCACCTCGAACCCAACGGCCGCGGGCTGTACCGCAGTACTGCCCACGCTCGCGCAATGCGCTTCGACGCCAACAGCCGCCGGCTGCGCCGCAGTATTACCGCCCGTGGCGCAAGCCACTAGTTCGACGCCGGTCACTCAAGCGATCAATTCTACAGTCGCGCTGGTCACGCTGGTGATAGACACCGTAGTGACCCCGCCGGGCGCAACTGCCCCCTCTGCGCCCAAGACCACCGACTCTCCAGCCCAAAGTAGCACGGATAGCAGCGGCTCCAAGACCAGCGACAAAACAGACACTGCGATACCCAAAAATGACCCCGCCAAAAAGATGTATTGCAACTAAGGTCAGCGCCTTACTCGCTTTGTTCCTCGCGGGGCACGCCGTCGCCGAACCGATAGGCGTCGTCACCGATTCGACCGGCCCGTTGCTGGCGAAGACCGCGAGCGGCTCGATCAAAGTGCTTGTCGTCGGCTCGTCAGTGGAGCTGTCGGATACTCTGGTGTCCCGAACTAGCGCGTACGCTCGCGTGGCTCTGACCGACCACACGCTCGTGGCGCTCGGCCCCGACACTGAATTGGCGCTCGACAAGTATTCCTTCCACGAAAAGGCCTCGCCAACCCAGGAAAACGCTCCGGGGGCTCCGGGGCCCGATGAGGCCGTCCTGGTACTTGCCCGGGGTCGAGTGCGCGTAACCTCCGGCATTCTGGGCACTCGCCACGCGGACTCGTTCACCCTCAGAGCGGGAACGGCGGTGATCGATATCGGCCATAGCACATTCATCGCCGAGTACCGTCAACCGTCGCCTGGGCAGCTTGCCCGCGTTGACATCATGTCGCCGCCAGCTCGTCGAGCGCCAGTGCTTGGGCTTGGCCACTCCGGAGGCAAGTACACCTACGTGCAATTGCAGACGTTCGACTCATTGCGCCTCGCCCAGAGCACTCTCCCCAGTGTGCCTCCCCCTTCCGGGTTGAATCCGGGGCTCTATGTGCAAGTGTTGGATGGACTGATCAAGGTCAGCAATAGCGGTGGGTCGACGAACTTCAGTGCCGGACAGTTCGGATTTACCCCGACCGCCAATCAGCCGCCGGTCATCGTTCCCAAAAATCCCGGAATTCAATTCACTCCGCCCCCCGCCTTTTCGGCCCCCCCCGCCATCTCGGGCGCAAGCACCCCTCCTAAATCCGGTACCGTTGACTGCGTCGTGCGCTGAATCGCGGACGAGAGAAGGCGGGGCGGGCACAGGCCCACCCCGCAAAGTGAAGACTCGCCCGCATGGGGGTGGAAGGAGCAAGAGTCTTCGAGTGCAGCTTA
>DATBCZ010000495.1:0-9818 GCA_036270175.1 Steroidobacteraceae bacterium
AATCTACAACGGAGGGTCCATGAGCCACATTACGCAGATCGAGAAAATCCGTGAACGCGCCCGCCAGCACATCACCGACGGGGCTGTCACGGAGGACTACAAGCTCGACCGCAAGCAGGCGATTGCCATTTTGAACGAGGCGCTGGCGACCGAGATCGTCTGTGTACTGCGCTATAGCTTCCACTACTTCATGGCCACCGGGATCCACTCCCAGCCCGTGAAGGCGGAGTTCAAGGAGCACGCGAGGGAAGAGCAGGAGCACGCCGAGCGGATCGCGGAGCGCATCAAGCAGCTGGGCGGCAAGCCGGATATGAACCCCGCCATTCTCGCCGATCGCAGCCACAGCGAGTATCGGGAAGGCACGTCGCTCGCCGACATGATTCGGGAAGACCTCATCGCCGAGCGCATCGCGGTTGAGACCTATCGGGAAATCATCAAGTTCTTCGGCGATCGCGACCCGACCTCGCGGATCATGATGGAGGAGATCCTTTCCAAGGAAGAGGAGCACGCCGACGACATGGCCGACCTGCTGTTTGCCGTCGAGCCGGCGACGGGAGAAGGCGCGCGACCGTTGTATGCCGCCGATGAGGTGCAGGGAAGCGGCAACGGGGGTAAGCAGAAAGGCGCGGGGAAACCCGACGCGAACAAGCCGGCTGGGTCAGTGTCAGGCGTACCGGGTACAAGGCCTAGCTAAGGGTTGGCGCTGTGCGCAGGCCGCCGTGACGGTGCGCCGGTGGCGCCGCCGAACGTGGCGGCTCAAGATTCTACCGCGGTCGCGTGGCCCCACCTGCGTGAGACCAACGGCGCGGCGTCACGCGCGGATGTCAGCCGCTCAGCCTCCTCACCCGCGCCAGGTCAACCTCGGCAGTCACAAACGGCTCTTCGCCAGATGTCCGCGCCAGAACGCGGCCATCTGGCGCCAGGACCCACCCGGTCCCGCCAGCCGTATTGTTATGGCCGCCGCGGGAGGACGAAACACAGAACGCCCCGGATTCCAACGCCGCAGCACGGCCGCCTGAGAGCCACTCCTCGTTCGATGCCACGCACTCGTCGTCGTCCACCGAGAGGTCCATGCGCGGAATGGCGATGAGGTGGACTTTGTCTTCCCCGTAAGTACTCGCCCCTTCCGGCACCCACAGCTCGAGCCCGATGAGCATGCCAACTCGCGCGGCGCCCACCGTCGCTGACTCGAAATCCGGGACCGCCTTCTGGTACCAGGTGGTTTCCCAGAAGCCGTCTTCATTCGAAAGGCAGCTCTTCACGTGAATCGTTTCGGTAATCCCCTCATCCTCGTTCCACACGAAGCCGGCGCTGTAGCGGAGGGCGCCGAAGTCCACCGGACGCGTGCCCAGCGCCACCGCCGGCATGAGCTCGGAAAGCCGCCTCTCCCAGGTATCGTGGGCGGCGACTGCAGCGCGCCAGATTCCCGCATCGAATTCCCGGGGCGTTGGAAACCAGGGGAAAAACGGCATCTCGGGCAGCAGAACGAGATCGCTGCGTTGCGATTTCACATGCGCGACGAGGCGGTCCCAGTCGGCTGCGAAGGCCTCGCGCTCGTTGCGTAACTGACAGACCGTGACTTTCATAGCCGCGGATAACTAGCACGTATTGTGCCGACCCGCGAGTACAGACCGACCTCCAATAGACCACCTGGACTCTAGACGGACAACACACCCCTGACCGCCTTGGCGACCCGCTCCGGCGTGAGGCCGAATAGCTTGAACAACTCGCCGGCGGGCGCGGACTCGCCGAAGCGGTCTATTCCGACGACCGCCCCGGTTCGGCCCACGTACTTGTGCCAGAGATCGGGCGCTCCGGCTTCGACGGCAACGCTGGGAAGCAACGGAGGCAGCACTCCGTCGCGATAGTTTCCGTCCTGTCGATCGAACACGGTCGTGGAGGGCATCGAAACGACCCGCACCGGGATACCCTGCTGCGTCAGCATCTTCTGGGCTTCGACGGCCAGAGATACCTCGGAGCCGGTGGCGATAATCACAGCGTGTGGCTCACTTTCCGGCTCAACGAGCACATAGCCGCCGCGCCGAATGTTGCCGGCCGCCGTCTCAAAGGGCCGCTTCTGGAACGGCAGATTCTGTCGGCTGAACACCAGGCAGGTCGGACCATCCGCCCGCTCCAACGCTGCCGCCCACGCGGCAACCGACTCCTCCGTGTCACATGGCCTCCAGACATCGAGATTCGGAATCAATCTCAAGCAAGCGAGATGTTCGATAGGCTGATGCGTGGGGCCGTCCTCGCCCAGTCCAATGGAGTCGTGCGTAAACACGAAAATCGAGCGGATGCGCATCAACGCTGCCATGCGCAGAGCATTACGGCAGTAGTCGGAAAACGTCAGGAAGGTACCCCCGTAAGGAATAAATCCTCCGTGCAGGGCGAGCCCGTTCATGATCGCCGCCATTCCAAACTCACGCACCCCGTAGTGGAGATAGTTTCCTCCCGAGTTGCGCGTGACGGCGCGGGAACCCGACCACAGTGTTAGATTCGAGCCAGCCAGGTCCGCCGAGCCACCCACCAGTTCAGGCAACGCAGGCGCGAGCCCTTCGATCACGTCCTGAGAGGCTTTCCGGGTCGCGATGGTCTGTGCCTTCTCTCGCACCTTCGCCAGCAAGCCGTCGACACGCCTATCCCATTCGTCGGGCAATTCGCCGCGCCAACGGCGCTGCAACTCGCGCTCCTGCGCGGGATACGCCTCAGCATATTGCCCAAGCCGGAGCCGCCACGTTCCTTCAGCAATCGCGCCGGCATCTCGCGCGTCCCACGCTTCGTAGACTTCGCGCGGAACTTCGAACGGCGCATGGTGCCAACCTAACTGCGCTCGCGCGGCTGCAATCTCCTTATCGCCCAACGGCGCGCCGTGCGACTCATGTGTACCCGCCTTGGTAGGAGCCCCTTTGGCGATCGTCGTTCTGCAACAGATCAGCGAGGGCTGCGAGCGCGCCGCCTTGGCGACGTAGATCGCGCGCTCAACGGCTTCGCTGTCATGACCGTCAACATCGCGAACCACATGCCAACCGTATGCCTCGAATCGTTTCGGTGTGTCGTCGGTAAACCAGCCCTCGACGTGGCCGTCGATGGAGATCCCGTTATCGTCATAAAACGCGATGAGCTTGCCCAGTCCGAGGGTACCCGCCAGCGAGCACGCCTCGTGCGAAATGCCTTCCATCAGGCAGCCATCACCCAGGAACACGTACGTGAAATGCGAGACGATCTCGAAGCCCGGCCGGTTGAACTGGTCTGACAGCAGCTTCTCCGCGATGGCCATACCGACGGCATTCGAGATCCCCTGCCCCAACGGCCCGGTAGTCGTTTCCGCGCCCGGAGTCAGGCGGTATTCGGGATGCCCCGGAGTCTGGGAGTGAAGCTGCCGGAAGCGCTGGAGCTGCGCCATTGGCAGGTCATAACCGCTCAGATGCAGCAACGCATACAACAGCATCGAGCCGTGACCATTGGACAGGACGAAGCGATCGCGATCCGGCCAATGTGGATTCGCAGGGTTATGACGCATATGACGTCGCCACAACACCTCGGCGATCTCAGCCATCCCCATTGGCATGCCGGGATGTCCGGAGTTCGCTTTCTGCACGGCGTCCATCGCCAGAGCACGCAGGACATTCACCACGTCCCGGCGCGCTGCGGTGGTACCGGAGACGGCTTCGATTTCGGGGACGGCGCTCATGCTCTGGCTTCCTCCAGTTGTAGTAGTGCGGCGGAGTGCAGGGACTCGAGTTGGTCCAGCCCCAGGTACTTCGCTCCAATCCGGATCTCGTCGACAGCGTACAAGGGTCGCTCGGGATCGGCCAGCGAAGTCAGAACCACGTCGGCCGCACTGAAATTCTGGCCAATGGTCCATAAGCTCGGGGTCGCGACGGTAAACAGGCCGGCGGCTTTCGCCGCGCGCACACCTATTTCGGAGTCCTCAAATGCAATCGCCCGCTGCGCAGGTACGCCGAGTCGTTCGAGGGCGAGGTTGTAGATGTCGGGCGCCGGTTTCTTTCTTGGAACGACGTCCCCCGTGGCAATCACGTCGAACCAACCAACGGCATCGCTCCCAAAACTCGCCGTGAGCAGCGCCTCCACGTTCTCCGGCGACGTGGTCGAGGCGATCGCGAGCTTCAGGCCGGAATTGCGCGCTTCAATGATCAGGCGCCGAACCCCCGCACGGGGGTGCAAATGGCCGAGCGCGACGAGCTCCCGGTAAAGCCGGGTTTTCGTGGTGTGGATCTGCGGGATGAGACGTAACAAGTGGCCGCGCTCCGCCGCCGAAATCCGTTGCTGGCTGAGGTAGCTCGCCATGCGCTCCTTACCCCCGGTGATCTGCAGAAGCTCGGCGTACAGAGCAGGCCCCCAGCGCCAATTGACGCCGCAGGCAAAGAAGGCTTCGTTGAAGGCCTGCCGATGCAGCTCTTCGGTGTCGGCCAACGTACCGTCGACATCGAAGATGAGCGCTTCGAGATCGCTCCGCGACACTAAAAACGTCATCGCCGTGCTCCCACCAATCCCCGTGCCTGCGACTCCTTCTTGCATTCGAGCAGGCGCCAGATCATGGGTGTGAAAATGAGTTGCATGGCCAGGTCCATTTTCCCCCCGGGGCAGACAATGGTGTTCGGGCGGGACATGAACGAATCGTGCAGCATGGACAACAGGTACGGGAAATCGATCCCGTGGGGGTTCGAGAAGCGGATGACGAGAAAGGACTCGTCCGGCGCCGGAATGAAGCGCGCCACGAAGGGGTTCGACGTGTCGACCACCGGGACACGTTGAAAGTTGATGTGCGTGCGCGAGAACTGCGGGCAGATGTAATTCACATAGTCGTGCATGCGGCGCAGAATGGTGTCAGTGACCGCTTCGGCCGAGTACCCGCGCGTGGCCTTGTCACGATGGAGCTTCTGGATCCATTCGAGATTGATGACGGGGGTGACCCCGATGAGCAGGTCGACATGCCGCGCAACATCCACCTCCTCGGTCACCACGGCACCATGCAGTCCCTCATAGAACAGCAGGTCCGTCTCCGGCGGGACGTCTTCCCACTCCGTGAACGTCCCGGGCTTCTGCTGGTAGCGAGCCGCCTCCACGTCGTCGTGTAGATATTTCCGGATCCGACCGCGGCCGGTCTCGCCATAGCCACTGAACAGCTCCTGGAGCTCGGCGAAGAGATTGGCATCGGGTCCGAAATGGCTGAACTGGTAGTCGGCACGCGCTACGGCGTCCGCCATCCGTTCCTTCATCTCCAGCCGGCTATACCGATGGAAACTGTCGCCTTCCACGAAGGCGGCACGGATCCGCTCACGGCGGAATATCTGCTCGAAAGTCTTACTCACCGACGTCGTCCCGGCTCCGGAGGAGCCGGTCACGGCAATGACTGGATGCCTGGCCGACATAGCAAACTACCTCCGCGCTTCACGCATGGGTCGTCTTGAAGAGTCCCCGGGTCCCGAACAGGGGTGCATCGAATTCGAAGTCGTTGTGATCGCGGTGATAGCGCTCGATCCTTTCGACCTCCTCCCGCGCGCCGAATACGAAGCTGATCCGCTGGTGCGCACTCTCCGGCACGATGTCGAGAATCGGACGATGTCCGGTGCTGGCACGACCACCCGCCTGCTCGATGAGAAAGCCGATGGGATTCGCTTCGTACAACAGCCGCAGCCGCCCCGGCTTGGTCAGATCCTTACGGTCGCGCGGATACATGAACACACCGCCCCGCATCAGGATCCGATGTGTTTCGGCCACGAGGGAGGCGATCCAACGCATATTGAAGTCCCGGGCCCGCGGCCCACTCTGGCCCGCCAGGCATTCATTCACATAGCGCTTGATGGCGGGCTCCCAATACCTCGAGTTGGAAGCGTTGATCGCGAACTCGGACGTAGCTTCCGCGATCCGCAGGTTCGGATGGGTCAGCATGAACTCACCGATCTCACGGTCGAGGGTGAATCCGTTGACTCCGCAACCCGTGGTCAGCACGAGCATCGTGGCAGGCCCGTAAATGGCATAGCCCGCGCAGACCTGCGTCCCACCGGGCTGGAGGAAGTCTTTCTCCGAAGGCTCGGCAACACCATCCGGACATCGCAGTACCGAAAAAATGCTGCCAACCGAGACATTCACGTCGATGTTCGATGAGCCGTCCAGCGGATCGAACAGCAGCAGGTATTTGCCGCGCGGATATTCGCCCGGAATCGTATAAGGCGCTTCACGCTCCTCCGACAGCATCCCGGCGAGCTGCCCGCCCCATTCGTTGGTCCGCACGAATATATCGTTCGCCATCACATCGAGCTTCATTTGCGTTTCGCCCTGCACATTGACAGAGCCGGCTTCGCCGAGGATGTTGGCCAACTCACCCTTGCCGATGAGAGTGGCGATGCGCTTGCACGCGAGACGGACGTCGTTCACGAGTGCCGTGAAACTTCCCGTGGTCTGACCGTCCGACGCTGCATGCGCGCGACGCTGTTCCTCGATGAGAAATCGGGTGAGGGTTTTTGTGTTTGTTACTTTCCCCGCGCTCGTCATGTTGTATTCTCCACGTCCGAAAAAACGCGACTCGCCCTGATATCCGCCGCCTCCAGAGTCATGAGATCGTTCCGGGAGACCGCCCCGCGATCGTCGCGACTCAACAGCCGGCTCGCCTGCCTGAGGCGGGCGCGATCGAGTGCATTACGCACCGAGCGCGCGTTGGCAAAATGCGGCCGCCCTTTGCGGCGCTCGATGTATTCCCGAAAGGCCACATCCGCCGCCGGGCTCAGCCGGTACTGCATCCGCTCGAGCATCAGGCGGGCGATGGCGGCTAACTCATCCGGCGTGTAATCCGGAAACTCGATGTGATGCGCAATACGGGACGACATGCCCGGATTGCTGCGGAAAAAGGTACTCATCCGATCCGGGTACCCCGCCAGGATCACCACCAGGTCCTCGCGTTGGTTTTCCATGACCTGCAGCAGGATCTCAATGGCCTCCTGGCCATAATCCCGCTCGTTCTCGGGCCGGTAGAGGTAATACGCCTCGTCGATGAACAGCACGCCGCCCATCGCCCGTTTCAACACCTCACGGGTTTTCGGCGCGGTATGCCCGATGTACTGGCCTACCAGATCGTCGCGCGTCACTGCCGTGAGCTGGCCCTTCCGTACATACCCGAGCCGGTGGAGGATCTGCGCCATGCGTAGCGCTACGGTGGTCTTGCCGGTCCCGGGATTGCCGGTAAACGACATGTGGAGGGAGGGAGCGCCGGCGCTGAGCCCCAGGTCCCGGCGCAGACGATCGATCAGCAACAGCGCGGCAATATCCCGAATCCGGCTCTTGACGGGTGCGAGGCCGACCAACTCGCGATCGAGGCCCTCCAGGACGTCGCCGACGTGAGAGTCCCGGAAAGCGGCGTCGAGATCGAGAGTCTCCGCCTCAGAGACACCCTGCTGTGGATTCAGCGATGCATTCATACGCGCGCACCCCCCTCGACACCGGCTCTTGCCTCAGTAGCGCTCGCCTTCCGGACGATCGGTGGAGTAGGAATGAGTCGTGTAGCGCACGGCTCGTCCCGCCCCTTCCTGCCGCTCGAGCCGGAATCCCGGCTCCCTGGCGGGCCGGCCCACGATGAACGAGAGGCGCAGCGACTCGCGGCCATGCGTCGAGTCGAACGCGTTCAGCTTGATGTAGTGCTCCGGGAATGTCTGCCGGCAAGCGCGTAGCTCTGTCAGAATGCCGGCAGCATCCCGGATGTCAAACATTGGGGTCCCGAACATCTCCCAGTACGAGTTACGCGGATGCGGATCGTCCGTGTACTCGATCGAGACCGCCCAGCCATTTTGCAGGCAATATTCCACCTGGCTGCGGATCTGCTGGTCGTCGAGGTCGGGAAGAAACGAAAAAGTGCCTTGCGTGAGTTTCATGTGATGCTCCAGCGTCAGGCCGCGGCGGTTGCAGTGGGCACGAAGTCCGGCGTGTCGGTACTCTCATAGTTGAAAGTAATCTCGCCCCAGACGTCGAGCGCCGCCCGCAAGGGCGCGCAGTGGCGGGCCGCCTTGACGAGAATGTCCGGACCCTCGTTCCAAATGTCCCGACCCTCGTTACGAGCCAACACCATCGCCTCGAGCGCGACCCGATTCGCGGCCGCCCCGGCGGCAATGCCCATCGGATGCCCGATGGTGCCGCCGCCGAACTGCAGCACCACATCCTCGCCGAGATAATGGAGCAACTGATGCATCTGTCCCGCGTGAATGCCACCGGAGGCAACAGGCATCACACCACGCAAACCGGCCCAATCCTGCTCGAAGAAAATTCCACGTTGTAGAGCCCCTGTACCGAATTCGGATCGCCTTCGAGCTTGCCGACCACGGTGCCGGCGTGGATGTGATCGACACCCGCGAGGCGCATCCACTTCGAGATCACGCGGAAGGACACTCCGTGGTTCTTTTGCCGCGTGTAGGTGGAGTGACCCGCGCGATGCAAATGCAGGATCATGTCGTTGCGGCGCGCCCAGTTGGACATCGACTGGATTGCGGTATAGCCGATGACCAGGTCGATCATCACGATCACCGAGCCCAGTTCCTTGGCAAATTCGGCGCGCTCGTACATGGCCTCCATGGTTCCGGCGGTCACGTTGAGGTAGGTCCCTTTTATCTCTCCGGTGGCGGCCTGTGCCCGGTTCACGGCTTCCATGCAATAGAGGAAGCGGTCGCGCCAGTGCATGAAGGGCTGGGAGTTGATGTTCTCGTCGTCCTTCGTGAAGTCGAGCCCACCCTTCAACGCCTCGTAGACCACCCGGCCGTAATTCTTTCCCGACAATCCCAATTTCGGCTTGACGGTGGCGCCCAGCAGCGGGCGGCCAAACTTATCGAGACGCTCGCGCTCCACGACAATACCGGTGGGCGGGCCGTTGAACGTCTTCACGTACGCGGCGGGGAAGCGCATATCCTCGAGGCGCAGCGCCTTCAGGGGCTTGAAGCCAAACACGTTGCCAATGATCGAGGCGCTGACGTTGGCAATGGAGCCGGGCTCGAACAGATCGAGGTCGTAGGCGATGTAGGCGAAGTACTGGCCGGGTGAGCCGGGAACCGGGTCGACCCTGTAGGCCTTGGCGCGATAGCGGTCGCAGGCCGTCAACCGGTCGGTCCACACCACCGTCCAGGTGGCGGTGGAGGACTCACCGGCCACCGCCGCCGCGGCCTCGGTCGCCTCGACACCCTCCTGGGGCGTGATCCGGAACATCGCCAGGAGGTCGGTGTCCTTTGGAACGTAGTCGGAGTCCCAATAGCCCATCTGCGCGTACTTCAGCACGCCGGCCTTGTAGCGTGCGGCGCCTGTCTTGGCGGTAACTCGCTCGTCGGTGACTTTCATTCGGTCATCCTCTCGGCATTGGTTTCGCGTGCAACCATCGTGGCTCTTGATTCTCATTAGGTCTAGTTAGATATTGTTCGCCTCTGCATAAGCGAATCTTATTCATGAGAAATATGACTTTGCGGCAAATGCGGGTATTCGCGGCGGTGGCGCGGCACCTGTCGTTCACCCGGGCGGCGCGCGAGCTGCATCTCACGCAACCCGCCGTATCCCAGCAGGTGAAGCTCCTCGAAGAGGAGGTTGGACTGCCGCTGTTCGAGCAGATCGGGCGCAAAGTGCACCTTACCCCCGCCGGCGTCGAACTGCTGCGCTACACCGAGCAGGCGATGGAGCTGCTGCGGCAGGCGAGCGAGTCACTCTCCGCAATGCGCGGCTTGAAGCGTGGAGTGTTGAAGCTCGGGGCGGTTAGCACTGCAAAATACTTCGCGCCCTCGCTGTTGTCGGCCTTCACGCCCGCCTATCCCGAAGTGACGATCAAGTTT
>DATBCZ010000496.1:0-8404 GCA_036270175.1 Steroidobacteraceae bacterium
CCGCTCACGATGTAGCGCGTAACGGTGGGCAGGGCGGACGTGGGCCCGAGGATCATGGTGGCTCGAACGGTGGGGGCCGTGGTGCTCGCGGTGGCGAGGGTCACGGCGCACCTGGTGGGCACTCTGACACGCATCCTGTAGCGCGTAATGACGTCCACGAGGGCGGACATCCTGGTGGCAGCGCCGGCGGCGGCGCCCCGCATAGTGAGTTCGGTGGTGGATCCCCGCGCGGTGGTAGCGCTGGTGGAGGTGCCCCGCACGGTGAGTTCAGTGGTGGATCCCCGCGCGGTGGTAGCGCTGGTGGGGGTGTCCCGCACAGTGAGTTCAGTGGTGGATCCCCGCGTGGCAACCCAGGCGGAGGCGCCCAGCACAGTAACTTCGCGGGCGGAGCCCCGCGTGGTGGGAATGCTGGTGGTGGAGGTGCCCCGCGCAGTGAGTTTGGCGGTGGAGCCCCTCGTGGCAACCCGGGTGGAGGCGCGCCACACAGTAACTTCGCTGGCGGAGCTCCGCGCGGTGGTAATCCTGGCGCCGCTGCCCCGCACAGTCAGCCGGGCGCAGGTGCCCCGCGCGGCAACCCAGGCGGCGGCGCGCCGCACGGTAACTTCGGTGGTGGAGCCCCGCGTGGTAGCCCTGGCGGTAACCCCGGCGGCGGTGCTCCCCACATGAACGCCGGTGGAGGCGCCCCACATGGCAACCCCGGTGGAGGCGCTCCGCCGCGCGGCAACCCAGGTGGTGGCGGGCACAATAAGCCCGAGGGTCACCGCTGAGGCCGGACTGCAGTCGTAGTTGAAATCGAGGCCGCCTGCTCACGGGGCGGCCTCGTCGTTCACACCACTCGTCGCAACCAAGCAGCGATATCCACCACCTCCTGCGGACACACAGAGTGCGGCATCGCATAAGCGTGCCACTCCACCGCATACCCCGCCGCTTCCAACAGCTGGCGAGTGTTCTCACCGAGCGTAGGGCTCACGACTGGATCCTGTGTGCCATGCCCGAGAAAGATCGGCGTCGTCTGATTGGCCGTGGTTCGCTCGGCGGCGAGGTGTGACTCGAGCAGCATGTAGCACGACAACCCCATGATGCCCGCGAGTTTCTCGGGGTAGCGCGTGCCGCTGTACAAAGCCATCGCGCCACCTTGCGAAAACCCGGCGAGAGCGATCCGGTTGGTGGCGATGCCTCGCTCGTTCTCACGGCGAATGAGCGCTTCGATGGCGGCGTGCGAGCCGCGAATTCCGACTTCGTCCTGCGCGACGCCACGCTCGAGACCTATGATGTCGTACCACGCTCGCATCGGATAACCGCGATTCAGCGTGACCGGCCGCACGGGCGCATTCGGAAACACGAAACGAAGGGCCCGCTCACCGGGACGGACGAGCTCGGGAACGATCGGCTCGAAATCGTGGCCGTCGGCACCGAGGCCGTGCATCCAGATGATGGAACCGACAGGATTCGGGCCGGTTTCGACTTCTATGACTTCGAGTGACATGCGCGCCAGCGTATGAGTTCGGCGTTGCAGACGTCAAGCACGACGAGTTGACTTCTTGTGCCGCCGGCTCGTATCCAACAGTGCAAGCTGGATGAGGTCCGTCATGGCTGTAGCGGCCGCCTTGGGATCCTGCGCGGCGATGGCCTCGTAGACTCGCTCGTGGTCGGGAATCGGATCACGCAGCAAGGGCCCCTTGCCTTGCTGGAATACGGGCATCCACAGGAGCGCGGCGGCGGCGCTGCTGCTGAGTGAGGCGAGGAACCGGTTCGCGGCCGCCTCGAGCAACACTGTATGAAATTGACGATCCGCCTGCTGACCCGCTTCGCTGGTGAGGGAGTGCTGCTTCATACGATCCAGCGAATCCCGCAAGGCGCGCAGCTGTGCCTTGGACCGCCGGCTCGCCGCGAGGGCGCTCGCCGCGGGCTCGATGATGGTGCGCAACTCGAACAGGCCCTTCAACACCTCCGCGTCGGGATGGGAGGTAAACATCCACCCCAGCACATCGGGATCGAGCAGATGCCAGCGGCCCGGATCGCTCACCCTCGTGCCGAGCTTCGGTCGCGATTCAACCAAGCCCTTCGCCGCCAGAATTCGCACAGCCTCGCGATAAGCCGTCCGTGAGACCCGCAGTTGCGCGCTCGCTTCGATTTCCCCGCTCATAACGCGCCCCGGACGCAGGCGTCCCGAGACGATGCGCACGCCGATGTCTTGTGCGATCGTGCCGTGGAGTCGCAAGGATTGCTTGCGCTCGGCGGCGACGGGAGCGGGTGGCCGCCCCGTCGAAATTGCTTTCTTGGCTGGCATCAGCGGCGTTCTCTTGCGATAGTCAGGTCCTTCGGCCCACGAAGTTCAAGCCCATTCCTTGTCCTCTCCAGTATACCGACGTCAGCGCGACGGCAAACCCAGAAAAAAGCGGAAAAAACGCTCGAGGTTGGCCAAGCTTTGCCCCACTGCAACCACGCGCCGCCGGTGGCTGCGGCGCTTTCACCGCGCACCGGTTTCGATTCGGATCGTGACTGTGATGGCCGTTCTCGCCGTGATCTGGCTGGTCACCAACTGGATCTACCAGGTTGTCCGCAAGCCCTCCGAGTTATTTTTCCCGGTGAGTGGCACACTCTTCAAGACGCCGACGGAGACCTGGCGTAGTTATGCGCCCATCTTCCGCAAGCATTCGACAGACGCTATCTCGCCTGAGTTACTCGCCGCGCTCGCGCAGGTGGAAGGGTCAGGGAACCCGATAGCAAGAACCTACTGGCGCTGGTCCTGGAAGCTGAAGCCGTTCGAGATCTACAGGCCCGCGACGAGTGCAGTGGGTATGTACCAGATGACAGACGGGACTTTCGAGGAGGCCCGGCACTTCTGTGTACATGATCATGTAGTCGCCACCGAGGGGGCCTGGGATGATTGGCACTCGTGCTGGCTGAACGGTCTCTACTTTCGCGTGATCCCGAGTCATGCGGTCGAGCTCACTTCCTCATATCTGGATGTACACGTCGCGAGTACGTTGGCGCGCAATCGGATTACGCACGTCACACTACAGCAGAAGCAGCATCTGGCGGCCACGATCCATCTGTGTGGGGCCGGTGCGGGCGACCTCTACGCTCGACACGGGTTTCACTTCGCCGAGGGGCAGCGCTGCGGTGATCACGATCCGCGTGGCTATCTCGCGCGTGTCGACGCGATGAAAACTTTATTCGCACATCTGGCCGCCACGGACGCGGATGACTGACGTCGGCATTCGACACCAACTCTGGCGATCAGCCTCGCAAAATCCGTCCAAGCGCACGCACGGCGCCGTCCGATGCGGATGTCCAGGGATGACCGTAGTTCAGACGGAGGCAGTGGCGGAATGCTCGCCGCGCCGAGAAGATGGGTCCGGGCGCGATGCTGAACCCTTGCTCGAGGGCTAGTTGATGAATCTGGATCGCATCCCGACCATCGGGCAACTCGAGCCACAGAAAGTACCCGCCGTCGGGGCGCGAAATACGAATGTCAGCCGGCAGGTGCCGGGATAGTGATTCGAACGCGGCCGCCTGTTGAGCGGCCAGCGCTCGACGCAGTGTAGAGAGGTGACGCTCGTAGCCGCCCTCGCGGAGATAAAGGGCGATGGCGTCCTGCGCAGGCGCGCTCGTCGACAGGGAGCTCATGAGCTTCCGACGCTGCAGCGCTGCCGCGAAGCGTCCCGCCGCAACCCAACCCACTCGATACCCCGGGGCGAGCGACTTCGAGAAGGAATTGCAGTTGAGGACCAATCCTTTGCTGTCAAACGCTTTCAGCGGCTTCGGGCGCTGGCGTCCAAAAAAGAGCTCCGCATAGACGTCGTCCTCGATTACCGGGATGTCATGTTTCTCCAGCAACGCCACCAACTCGCGTTTCCCCTCTTCCGGAACGAGGGCGCCGAGAGGATTCTGAAAGTTCGTCATGAGCCAGCAGGCGCGTACCGGGTGGCGCGCGAGAGTCCGCGCGAACGCGGCGACGTCCACGCCATAGCGCGGGTGTGACGGGATTTCGACCGCGCGCAGCCGCTGCGCTTCGATCGCCTGGAGGCATCCATAGAATGCAGGTGACTCCACCGCGACAATGTCGCCCGGTCGTGTCAGTACCTGGAGACTCAGGTTGAGGGCTTCGAGGGCACCCGAGGTGATGACTATCTCATCTGGCGAGACGCGTACTCCAGAGCGCAGGTAGCGGCGCGCGATCTGCCGCCGCAACTCGATGCTCCCCGGAGGAAGATCGTCGAGCGTGCCCCACTGATCCATGCGGCGTGCCCCGACACTCAGGCAGCGCGCGAGGCGGCTCATCGGAAAGAGCAGTGGGCTCGGAAACGCCGAGCCGAACGGCACCAGGCGGCGGTCGCGCACTGACTCGAGCACTTCGAAGACCAGCTCGCTGATGTCCACTCGAGTCGAGCGGGAAACGGGTCCGCGTGTGGTTGGAGGTTTGGAGACGTAGAAACCCGATCTCGGCCGTGTCTCGATGAAACCCTGACCTTCCAACAGCTCGTAAGCACGGACGACCGTCGCGGTGCTGAGGCCGCGCTCGCGGGAAATCTCGCGTACGGATGGGATGCGCTCACCCATCCGCAGGGTGCCGTCACGGATCAAGGCAGAGATGTCGTCCGCGAGTCGCCGATAAAGGGTCATGAAGCGGGAGGTGGCTGACCTCCCGCTAGCATAGCGGCTTACGGACCGCTGTGCGGTGTCAGAGCGCCGGCGTACCAGGCCACGAAGAGAAGAATGAACAATGCCACCGACAGACCGATGCGGAAAGTGAGTGCCTGCACTGTCTTCGCCGAGTTTTCGGGGCCCGATGACATATGGAACATCGCTTTACCGAGACTCGTGACGATCAAGCCCAGCAACACGATGACCAGTACTTTGACGAGTTCCATGATTCACCTATTGCGCGTGGGGTTCTGAGGGGTGCGCGAGTCGCTCGGCCGCGCGCTCGCGCCGGATGGTCGCGACAACGGTGCCCGCGCCTGCCGCCATCGTTCCAACCATGGCAGCCATCAGCAGGACGAGCCCACCCGCCAGGCGATACGCCTCGAGCAGACCCCATACGACACCGAAGGGTGTCGAGACCAGCAGGAGCGGCTTTGCGATTTTCATGTCGCGAGTTTAGGAGTCGATCACTGTACTGGTAAGACTCAGATCAACTCTCGCGGAACCAGTACAGTTGCGAATCCTAAAGCGTCGGCCAGCCCCGACCCCGGCGCAGTCTCAGTGGTGGTGGTGATCGCCGGCGGCATGCACGTGGCCGTGCTCCAGCTCTTCTTCGGTCGCCACCCGGACATCCGTGATTTCGATATCGAAGTTCAGGTTCTTGCCGGCCAGCGGGTGATTCCCATCCAGCGTCACCATGTCGCCCTGGATCTGTGTCACGGTGACCGCCTGCGGGCCCTGCGGCGTCTGCGCGTGTAGCCTCATCCCGACGTTGATGTTCTTGATGCCCTTCAGGGCCCGGCGCGGCACGCGTTGGATGAGCGCCTTATCGAACTCGCCGTAGCCATCGGCGGGCGAGATTTTCACGCTCAGCTTGTCCCCCGAATTCTTACCCGCGAGCTCGCGCTCCAGGCCGGGAACGAGATTCCCGTGGCCATGCAGATAGGCGAGCGGCTCTCCAGAGCTCGAGCTGTCGAGCACTTCGCCGGCATCGTCTTTCAGCGTGTAATGGAGCGTTACGACGGAGTCTTGTGTGATGGCCATATGCGGATCGGTCTCTTGAAATTGGGGCCCACCGCAAGCGGGGGCCGGGTTGCGTAGTGTACCGCTGCCGGCCGGTCTGGGAGAATGCTTGGTTTACATCAGGGACGGGTCCATATGAGCTCAATACTGCTGGTAATCCTGGCTGCCGGAGTGGCAGGGGAGCCTGCCGCACTGCAAAGTGGCGCACCACCGACACACACGGGGACGATCGCAATGGCGGACAATCCTTTCCGGCAACCGAGCACGCTGCCATACCGGCTGCCACCGTTTGACAAAATCACAGACTCGGATTACGTGCCGGCATTCGAAGCGGGCATGCGGGAGCAGCGCGAGGAAGTCGCGGCTATCGCGCGCAATCCGCACCCGGCGGACTTCGCGAACACCATCGTGGCCCTCGAGCGGACCGGGCAGCTCCTCGACCGGGTGAACACCGTCTTTGCAAACCTCAACAGCTCGAATACCGATCCGAACCTCGACAAGATCGACACCGAGATGACGCCGCGGCTCACGGCGCACGAGGACTCGATTCTGCTCGACTCCGCGCTGTTTGCCCGCGTCGATTCATTATACCAACGCCGTGCGAGTCTGAAGCTCGATCCCGAATCGTTGCAGCTCCTCGAGCGCTATCACGTCATGTTCGTGCGCGCCGGAGCCACGCTCTCGGAGGCGGACAAGGCGCATTTGCGCGAGCTCAACGAGCAGATTTCCTCGTTGATGACCCAGTTTAAACAGAACGTGTTGAAAGCCAGCAAGGACGGCGCCGTGGTCGTCGACAGTGTGGCCGAGCTCGATGGCTTCTCCGCGGAGCAGATCGGCGCGGCGGAGCGGGCCGCGGCGGCTCGCAACCTGGGCGGGAAGTGGGTCATCCCGTTGCAGAACACGACGAATCAACCCTCGTTGGCGCGGCTGAAGAATCGGGCGTTGCGCGAGAAGATCTACAAGGCATCCATCGAGCGCGCCAACGGCGGCGCCTCTGACAACACCGCGGTGATTGCGAAGATCGTGAAGCTGCGGGCCGAGCGAGCGATACTGCTCGGCTATCCCAACCACGCGGCCTACCAGCTGGCGGATGAGTCGGCCGCTACCCCGGCCGCCGTGCAACAGATCCTCACCCACATCGCGCCGGCGGCGCTGGCGGGCGCGCAACGCGATGCCGCGGAGATGCAGAAGATCATTGACGCCGAAGCGGCTCGCGACCACCAGCAGCCGTACAAGTTGCAGCCGTGGGATTGGGCGTACTACGCCGAAGCCCTGCGGAAGGCGCGTTACGACTTCGACGAGGCGCAGGTCGCGCCATATTTCGAGCTCGATCGCGTGTTGAATGACGGCGTGTTCTTTGCCGCCCACGAGCTGTACGGCCTCACCTTCAAAGAGCGTAAGGACCTGCCGGTCTACCAGCCGGACGTGCGGGTGTTCGAGGTCTTCGACCGGGACGGCACGCCGCTCGCCTTATTCCTGGGTGACTATTTCGCGCGCGACAACAAACAGGGCGGCGCCTGGATGAACAGCTTCGTGCGCCAGTCGCGGCTGTTCGGGCTCAAGCCCGTCGTGACCAACAACCTCAACATCCCGAAGCCGCAGCCCGGGCGGCCGGCGCTGCTCACGTTCGACGAAGTGACCACGCTGTTCCATGAGTTTGGCCACGCGATTCATGGAATGCTGTCGAATGTCCATTACCCGCTGCTCTCCGGCACGGCGGTGCCCCGGGACTTTGTCGAGTACCCGTCGCAATATAACGAGATGTGGGCTCGTGAGCCCGTCGTCCTGGCGAACTTCGCGAAGCACTACCAGACCGGCGCGGCCATGCCCCAGGAGTTGCTGAACAAGGTGCTGACGGCGCAGAAGTTCAATCAGGGTTATGCCACGACGGAGTATCTCGCCGCCGCCATGCTCGACCAGGAGTGGCACCTCATCAACGCCTCGCAGGCTCCGGCCGCCGCCGATGTGGCCGCCTTCGAGGCTGCCGCGCTTCGCAAGAATGGCATCGACTTCCCGGACGTGCCGCCGCGCTATCACTCAGAGTACTTTCTGCACATTTTCGCCGGCGGTTATTCCTCCGGGTACTACGCGTATCTGTGGAGCGAAGTGTTGGCTCGCGACACGGGGCAATGGATGCACGAACACGGTGGCCTGACACGCGCTAACGGCGACTACCTGCGCGACAAGGTGTTGTCGCGGGGCCGCAGTCAGGATCCGCAGACGCAGTTCCGTAATTTCTACGGGCGGGATCCTGACATCGGGCCGCTGATCGAATACCGCGGCCTGGCCGGCGGCCACTGAGCTCTGTTAGAACTTCGCGGAGCCGCCGCCGACGGTAGCTCCGCCGTCAATGACGAGATTCTGGCCGGTGATGAACCGGCCGGCTGGCGAGCACAAGAACACTACAGCGCCGGCCACGTCGTCGGGCTCACCGAGTCGGCGCAACGGTGTCGCATCCTCGCTGGCCTTTGCGATCTTCGGGTTTTGCCACAGGGCGCGGGCGAAGTCCGTCTTGATGATCCCGGGAGCGACGCAGTTGACTCGGATGTTGTGCGGTCCGAACTCCACGGCCAGGTTGCGCGCGAGCTGGAAATCGGCCGCCTTGGAAAGGCTGTATGCCCCCAGGAGCGCGGAGCCTTGCAAGCCTCCCACGGACGATACGATGACGATCGCGCCGTCACGGCGCGTGGTCATCTCCGGTGCCACGAGCTGGATCAGCCAGTGGTTCGAC
>DATBCZ010000497.1:0-7101 GCA_036270175.1 Steroidobacteraceae bacterium
ACTACCAACACGCTGCCCTCGTATGACCTCACGAATGCCCGCGCTGGGATCGAGGCGGATCACTGGTCGGCGGTCCTGTTCGTGAACAACCTCGCGGACAAGCGCGCGCTGCTCAACAACGTGACACAGGATGCCGTGAATCTCCCGACCTTCAACCGCGTGGCCGTGAGCCAGCCCCGCACCGTAGGTATCGACCTGAACTACCGGTTCTGAGAGCCAGCCGGCGGGGTCCGAACGGGCAGGGGCACATTGCACAGCTCAATGTGCCCCGGATTGAACTTGAACCAGGACTCCCGCCGGTTGCGACGTTGCTCGAGCACCGTACGGAACGTCGCGCTATCGGTCCGCAGCACCTCGAGCGGCGTGCGCTCCGCGGCAGGTACGTCCGCCGCGATGCGCACGGACGCGATCGGCACGGGCCGCTCCGATTCGACGTAAAACCCCATCTCCCCACTGCCGCGCGGTAGGCTCGACAAAAGCTCCACGCCCTTGAGCACCCTCCCGACCAGTGTGACATTGCGGTCGAGTTGCCGGGGCGCGTTGCCGATCACCGCATACATTTCGGTACCGTCACTCTCCGGCGGATCGTCCCGGCCGACGCCGACCATGCCATAGCAATGTGCGAGCCAGACATTGCCTGAGCGCGGCTCTCGCCCGGCTGGAAAGCCGTCGAGAAATCCAACTTCCGCGGCGTAGACATCATGTTCCGGCAAGGTCTGGAAGTACCGGCCCGCGCTCCGGTCGGCAGTAAACTCGGGTGCGACCGCACGTACGCCGCTTGGAATAGGGCGCTTATGGTCCCGATCGTCCCACTGCACGACGTAGTTGTCCTGCACGCGCACGATCGCCAGTCCATTGAAATAGCCGGCCCGCACCAGCAACTTGATATTGGCGACATGTGCCGGCGCGATGCGCGGCGCGAGTTCGATGACGACGCGTCCCCCCGGGATCTCGAGGTACAGCGTGTTGTCCGGATCGGGCGAGCGCCAGTCCTGCGGAGGAGCATTCACCAGGAGTTGGTCCACCGTCACGGGTTTACCGACCCCCGTCGTGGCCACACCGAATGTCAAAGCGAGCACCAGCCCCGCCACGCGGATGCCATGTTTCATGTGCGCCAAACCTGATTTAAAAGTGTTCCGATAATTAGGGTATCTTACAGTGCGCTCGCGGGAGGGAGATCTCGTTGTCGGATTGGTCGGTATCGCGTGTGGTGAGCTCGCGCCGGATGCGGCGGCCGTCCTACGAGCGGCTGTCGTACGCATCGGGTTATGGCGCGGGCATCGAATCGCCGGCGTGGTACGAGTTATTGTGGGAGAAGCGCGAATCGCTGGGGCCGGAATGGGTCACCCGGGCCGCGCGACTGCTGCGGGAGGAAGATCTGCCTGCCTCGTCTGCGCATGTCATAGAAGCCTGCCGCCTTGCAGATGCGCTGGCCGCCGTCCGCGGTCGCCCGGTACCCGGACTCGAGGAATACAACGACGCGGCGGTGTCCGTACTCGGCGCGGGCGACGCGTTGAATCTGAAACTCATCGAGCGGCGCTGGCACTTCGATGCGCGCCTCGGCCGCGTGCCGGAGGATTTCCCGGCTGCGCCATTGCAGAAGGATCTGTCTGCCTTGCAACGGCGATTGCGCCTGCAGCCCGCCGCGGAAGTGAAAACGCTGGATCTGGATTTGCGCGAGCCGGTCGATCTGGCCCGCAGTCACATGTTGCGACGTCTGCGAATTCTCGGCGTGGAATGGGGAAAAATCGCGCCGCAGGCCCCACGGGGAAAGGGCACCTTCCACGAGGTCTGGGAGATTCGCTGGGAGCCGGCGTTTTCGATTACGCTCATCGAAGCGAGTCGATATGGGCACACACTGGCGCAGGCGGCAGCGTCGGTCCTTGCTGAGAAGTCCGCGGACGCGGAGCGACTCGCGGGGCTGGTCGCACTCCTGGATGACGCTTTGTTTGCGGATCTGGCTGACGCAATCCAACCACTCGTGAACGCAATCGAGCGTCGCGCGGCCGCGCAAGCGGACGTTCTGCAGTTACTCGATACCGTACCCCCATTAGTCGGCGTCTATCGCTACGGCAATGTGCGGCAAACTGACGTCGGGATGGTGGGTGAGATCCTGAACCAACTCGTCCCGCGCATGCTGATCGGTCTGGTACCCGCCGCCGCGAACATTGATGCGGACGCCGCCCGGGAAGTGTGGCGGCGGATGATGTCCGCAGACCAGTCGCTCACGGCGCTCGGAAACTCAGAGTTCATCCAGGGGTGGCGCGACTGTCTGACGCGCCTCACTGCCACAGACTCGACGCACCCGATTCTCGCCAGTTATGCGTTCAGGCTTCTATATGACGCCAAGGTCGTTGAGTTCGAGGGACTGGCGAGGGCGCTCTCACAGGCGCTGTCTGTCGGGAACGCACCGGAGGTCGGCGCGGGTTGGGTGGAGGGCTTACTCAGCGGCAGCGGCACTGTGTTGATTCATGATGATCGACTGCGCGCCGTGCTGGACTCCTGGGTGCGAGAAGTGTCCGAGGAGCATTTCATCCGGGTGCTACCGTTGTTGCGAAGAACGTTTGCCGGATTTCCGCACGGCGAGCGGCGCGTCCTCGGCGAACGTTTGCGGAGCAAGAGCGCGGCGACGCCGGTATCGCAGGACGTCGCGAATGAGTTTTTCGACGAGACGGCCGCGCGGGCGCTTTTGCCGGTGCTGGCGCTAATTTGGAACGAGGAACCGGCGCCATGATCCCGGATGACGAGGCTCTGAAGCGCTGGCGGCTGCTGTTGGGAGGAGAGGAAGCGGACGGGACGCGCGTTTCGCTCAGCGGTGCCGCGGTGGGGATAGACCGTGCGCTGCAGGCGCTGTATGACTCCGACCGGCGCGGCGGCCTCGGGAGTTCGGCGCCGAGCGTCGCGCGCTGGCTCGGAAACATCCGCGAATACTTTCCATCCAGCGTCGTGCAGGTGATGCAGCGTGACGCGTTCGAACGCCTGGACATGAGGCGCATGCTTCTGGAACCCGAGACTCTCGACTCTCTGCAGCCGGACGTGCATCTCGTGGCAGATCTCATTGCGCTCTCGGGCAGCATCCCGACGAAGACGCGCGAGACCGCGCGCCAGGTCGTGAGACGCGTGGTAGAGCAGCTCATGAGTCGTCTCGCCGAGCCGATGCGCCAGGCCGTGCACGGTGCCCTCAATCGCGCTCTGCGCAATCGCCGCCCGCGACATAACGACATCGACTGGCCGCGCACGATTCGCGCCAACCTCAAACACTATCAGCCGGCCTACGGAACGATCGTGCCGGAGGTGCGCCTCGGCTATGGGCGGCGCCGGCAGTCGATGCGACATATCGTGCTGTGTATCGACCAGAGCGGCTCGATGGCCGCGAGCGTGGTGTATTCGGCAATCTTCGGCGCGGTGCTGGCGACCTTGCCGGCGGTGGACGCGTCGCTGGTGGTATTCGACACCTCCGTAGTTGACTTGACGGAGCAGCTCGCGGATCCAATCGACCTGCTGTTTTCAACACGACTGGGCGGTGGCACGGACATCAACCGGGCAGTCGCCTACTGCGAGCAACTCATCCGCGCTCCCCACGACACCATATTCGTGCTGATTAGCGATCTCTTCGAGGGTGGCGTTGAGACGGAGCTGATGAAGCGCGCCGCGTCGTTGGTTGCGTCGGGCGTCCAGGTAGTCGCCCTGTTGGCGCTGAGCGACGAGGGCGCGCCACATTTCAATGCGCCACTCGCGGCCGAGCTCGCGACGCTCGGCGTCCCGGCATTCGCGTGCACGCCAGACAGGTTTCCCGAGCTGATGGCGGCGGCCATCCAGCACGAGGACTTGCGCGATTGGGTGGCGCAGGACGGCGCGCCCCGATAATGGACGCCCGCTCTCAATCCATTGGTTACTCACCCAGAGCAGCCGCAAAATAGGGAGTCGAGGACCAAGACTGGAGGGGGAATGCGCGAGAGCGGACTATTGTCCAAATGTGCACTGGTGCTGGCCAGTGCTTGCATGCCCGTGGCCTGGCTCGGCCTTACGGCCGCCGTCGCGCAGGCCCAGGAGTCCGTGAGCCCGGCCCCCGACAACGCGCTCACCGATCTCGCCACGAACACCTGCGAGAAATGCCACAACACCACGGACTGGGCCGGAAGCCTGGCCATGGACTCCCTGGATCTGGGCCATATCGACCAGGATCCGGAGGTCTGGGAAAAGGCGATCACCAAGCTTCGAGGCCGCCTGATGCCCCCGGCGGGCGAGAAGCAGCCGGACCAGGCTGAGGTCGATGCCGTTGTCCACTATCTCGAGACGTCCCTCGATGCGGCCGCCAAAGACCAGGCTGCCGCCAAAGCCGAGCGTGTCGGCCATGTCCCCATCCAGCGTCTCAACCGCACTGAGTTCGCGGCATCGGTGCGCGATCTCATCGGAGTGCAGGTCGATCCCAAGCAGGTTCTGCCCACCGAGATCGAGGTTGAAGGATTCAGCAATATCTCCGGCGCCCTCGGGATTTCACCGTCCTTCATGGAACAGTACCTGTCCGCCGCCCGGCGCGTCGCGCAGCGCGCGGTCGGCGAGCCGGTTCCGAAGACGGCCAGCGTCTTTTATGGGGGCGGTGGTGGTGGCGGCGGGCAAGCCGGGCCGGGCTCCCCCACGCAGCTCAGCCATAAGGATGGGTACCCCCTGGGCACCCGCGGAGGGGTTAGCTTTACGCACGTCTTCCCTGCCGATGGGGAGTATCGCTTCAACTTCATGGACGCCGACAGTTTCGACGCCGGCCTCTATCCGCGTGGTATGGAAACCGCGGCGACGCTCGTCGTCCTCGTTGACGGCGTGGAAGTGGCACGCAAGGAATTGGGCGGACCGGACGACCTGGCCGTTGCTGACCGCGATGGGCCCAAGGGCCGCGTAGCCCTCACCGCGAAGGTGTCCGGCATACCGGCCCAGATCAAAGCCGGCGCACACACCGTGACCGCCACCTTCATCGAACGGTCCTGGGCGATGAGCAACGACCCGACCGCGATCGGCAGTGGCAAGGCCTCGGGCATGCCGATCATCCGCGACGGTCTCCAGGTCGTGGGCCCTTACTCGCCCCAAGGGCTGTCCCTGAGCGCCAGTCGCGCCAAGATTTTCGTCTGCCAGCCGAAGACTGAGGCCGAGGAGCGGCCGTGCGCGGAAGCGATCACACGGCACCTCGCGACGAAGGCATTCCGCCGTCCCGTGACCGACGCCGATGTGAAGTTGCTGATGAGGTTCTATGAGACCGGTCGCGCTGAACGGGGTGGCTTCGATTCCGGTGTGACAGAGTTGGTCACGGCGATCCTGTCGAGCCCTGACTTCCTCTATCGCGCCATCTCGACCCCGCGGGGGCCGAACCAAAACCGTCAACTGAGTGATCTCGAGCTGGCCTCGCGCCTGTCCTTCTTTCTCTGGAGCGAAGGTCCCGACGAGCAGCTCATCAACCTCGCCGTCAACAAACGACTCGCCGATCCCGCGGTCGTCCAGGCGCAGGTCGAGCGCATGCTCAAGGACCCGCGCGCTCACGCGCTGGTAGATAACTTCGCCTTCTCCTGGCTGAACCTCGGCACGCTGAACCAGGTCGAGCCGGACGACAAACGATTCACGGCCGACATGCGGACCAACTTCGAGACCGAGGCGCGGCTCTTTCTGGCAAGCGTGCTGCTCGAGAACCGCAGTGTCCTCGACCTGATCAACGCGGATTGGACCTACGTCAACGAGTCACTCGCCCGGCAATACGACATCCCCGGAGTATTCGGCCCGCAATTCCGGCGTGTGACACTGACGAACGAGAATCGCTGGGGGCTCTTGGGCAAGGGCGCTGTGCAGCTGCGAACCTCTTATGGCGACCGTACTTCGCCCGTCCTGCGCGGTGCGTACGTGCTCGACCGGATCATGGGGACGCCGCCCACGCCGCCACCGCCTGGCGTGAACACCGATCTCTCGGTCCACCTGGGCGATGCGCCAAAAACCGTGCGCGCCCGGCTGGAGGCCCATCGCGCGAACAAGACATGCATGGCCTGTCACGGCGAGATCGACCCGTTGGGTCTGGCGTTGGAGAATTTCGATAACACTGGACGCTGGCGCGATGAGGATGCCCTCGCGAAGCAACCGATAGATACAACTACGACGCTGACGACCGGGCAGGTACTGCACGGCCCACCGGCCTTGCGTCGCTATCTGAATCAGCGTGTGGACCAGTTCCCGATGACGGTGACGAAGCGTTTGATGATGTACGCGCTCAATCGCGAGCTCGAATACTACGACATGCCCGAGGTCCGGCAGATCGTGCGCACCGCCGCCGCGAACAACTACAAGTTCGCTGATCTCATCAGCGGAGTCGTCAATAGCGACGACTTCCGTCGCCAGGGGCCTGAGGCGCCCCCGAAGGGCGGTAAAACGCCCGCGACAAAGGTGGCGTCCACAGTTACTAGCGGCTCGAACCCAACGAAGCCGTTACAGGAGAGATGAGCCATGGCGGTGTTCCTGACAAAGAAGCATCTGTCCCGACGCACGTTTCTGCGTGGCAGTGGCGTGGCATTGGCTCTGCCATTTCTCGACGCCATGGTTCCGGCAGCGACGGCGCTGGCGCAAACTGCGGCCGCACCGAAAACCCGCGCGGGTTTTTTCTATATTCCACACGGCGCGATCATGAACAACACGCCGTTTGGGAAAGACGTCGACGCCTGGACCTCCAGCGGCAAGGGCGCGGACTTCAAGCTGGGCCACACCGTGGCTCCGCTGGACCCGCTCAAGAAATACGTCACGACATTCGAGAATCTCGAGAACCTCGCTGCGGGAGGTTCCGTACACACCCTGAATCCGGCGACCTGGCTGTCCTGCGTGCGTCCCGACACCGCGGCCAAGAGCGCTAGCATGGCCGTCACGCTCGACCAGATCATCGCCCAGAAAATGGGGCAGACCACCGCGCTACCTTCGCTGGAGGTCGCCTCGGAAACCACCATCCAGGTGGCCGCCTGCGGCGGCGCGGGCTGTTACTACGCCTCCACCACTTCCTACTCGGCGCCCAACTCCCCACTGCCGATGGAGTACAACCCGCGCAAGGTCTTCATCCAACTCATGGGGGAGGGTGACACA
>DATBCZ010000498.1:0-2374 GCA_036270175.1 Steroidobacteraceae bacterium
TTGTCAAAAGGGTTCGAATCACCCGACGCGTACAGGCCGGAGGCCCGCACCCGGATCCAATCGAAGTCCCGGGATAACTCCGCCGCGGCGAAGCTCGCCTGTACCCGCGCATGGTTCGCGCCGAACTCACTCGCCTCTTCCTCCCCGAGGACTTCGTAGACGGAGCCCGTCAGGTTCAGTTTTCCAACGTGACCGTCGACGCTGTATCCCAGGTACGCCACATCGTAGTTGTGCCGGCTGCCATTGATGAACGTCGCTGGGGCGACTCCGGGTGAGGCAGCCACGATTTCCGTCCCGGGCGCCCGATTGCGGTTGTACAGGAAAAGAAACTCGGACGTGAGCCCGGGTCTGAAAAGATCCTGCACGTAAAGGTTTGCCAGGACGATGTCATTGTCCGGCAAGCCGGCGCCAAACTCGTCCTGGCGCGCGGCGTTCTTCGGGAGGGGACGGAACACGCCAATGTTATATTGATAAACGTCGTTGTCACGCGTGCCAAAGACGCGGATGCCGACGGGCTGATCCGCGAGTATGAAGCCGCGGAAATCACTGTTCACTGCCTGAATGCCAACCCGGACGCTGTCGAAGTCATAGTTCGCGGACACGTCGCGCAGGTGCTTCTCGACAAAGAGCGCCTGCGCACCGAAGGTGCTGGCGGACACCTGCTCGCCGCTCGTGTGGGTGGAGCTGTAGTTGAAGATGGGAGTGAAGCGGAACTGCAAGTCCGGGGGCTGGAAGATCGTGTCGCCCCTGTAGAGCACGGCGTCGAGGCTCATGGTCTGGCTGTCGAACTGCTGCTGCTTCGGGTCGAGAAACGGCGTGCCCTGGACTGCCGACACCGGAATCCGCCGCGACTCCAGCAGCGTGTTGGATGTGGCGGTACCGTTGAAAAACCAGTTGCCGCCAAAGATCGGCCGATCCAGCAGCGGTCGGTCGCCTTTCAACAGATTGTTCGCGGCATAGGGATTCACCAGGGTGGCCGGAGCCCCGACCTGGTCCACGACGCGCCAGCGATCCTGCGCGGCCGGAGCCGGTAGAGCCGCCGTGTCCGGAGTGGGTAGGCGGTTGGGATCGCACTCTGCCTCATCGCGGTCGCGGGGCGTGTGACCGGGGCGCCGCCGCGTGGGCTGAGACGCATCCAGCGTGCAATCCGAGTTGGGATTGAGCGGGGCTGCAGCCACCACTGGGGGCGCCGTGGGAGTCTGCGCGTACGCATGAGAACCCACCGCGCACAGAATCGACGCAGCCGCGGCTTCCACGACCGCAGCGGCAGTCGCGGTGTCGATCGGGTGATGGCGCCGCTTCACCGCCCCCCCTTTTCCAGGTTCGCTGATGCTCGCAACCACGGTCCGCGGCTCGGAATATGGAACGCGTGGCACATCAGGCAGTCGGAGGCGACTTTCGCCGAGTTACTGGCTCCTCCATGACACTCACGACAGCGGGCGATGCCCGGAATCAGAATGTCGGTCGCGTGTTTGGACTCAGGCGCTTTGCCGTGGCAGGACACGCAGGTTTCGGAAATGTGGGCCGCATGATCGAAACGGGCCCGCGGCATCCAATCCGTCGTGAGTTGCACGGGCTCGACACGCCATTGCTCCAGGCCCGGCTTCCCGGGATCCCGCGTGACTTCGTGACAATCGGCGCAGACGCGCTTCTCGAGCAGCTCCCGCGCGATTTTCAACGATTGGGTGTCCACCCAGTCGCGGGCGCGGCGCTGCTCGGCTTCCGAGAGCGTCCGTTGCTCGTCGCCAGGTCGCCTGACCTGCCGGCTGCCGGCCGGGCTGGTCGCGCCGCTCTGCACCAGGTACTCGTGGCTGAAGTGCTCCCGCAACGTTTTGTAGACGGCCTCGATATTGCCGTGCGGAACGCCGCTGGTGGGATCGTGCTCGTCAAACAACAGGCTGTGACAGCCGCTGCAGTGGGTCTCCATGCGGATGGGGAGCATGGCCCGGCCGCTGGAGTTCGGCCGGTGGCAATCCTGACAGCCCAGTATCCGCTCGCCGGTGGGGGACTTGACACCCTTGGGATCGAGATGTTGCAGGTGAGAGAAGCGCAGGTGCGAGCGCTCGACGAAGTGCGCGGGATCGTCGCGGTCGAGACGCGTGGCTTTCCAGGGTATTGGAGTGTTTCCCGCGCCGGCGCCCGTGGCCACGCGCGAATCTGAGCCTGGGCCCGTAGCCAGACTCGCCAGCACGGTCAGTCTGAATTCCGGATGATCCGTTCCGAAGTCAGTCGCATTCCGCACCGTCGTGTTGTCTTTCCGCCGGCCCAGGTCCGCGTGACAGTCGGCGCAAACCCTGGGGTCGCGTTGCACGAGGGCAGCGGGTTGTTTGTGCTCCACATGACACGCGGTACATTGCGTGTCATGAAACAGGGA
>DATBCZ010000499.1:0-7419 GCA_036270175.1 Steroidobacteraceae bacterium
CCCGGCAACATGCGCGCGGCGTGACACGGCAGGGCGGTCCCGTCCGGTGTCACTGTCAGAAACACCGACCCCAGCCCATTCATACAGGCTTTCGGACGGGTCTCGAAATAATCGGGCACCACAAAAAAGATTTTCATCTTCATCCCGGGCCGCGCACGAAACCGCGCCAGGGTTTCTTCCGCCTTGCGCAACTGCTCCCGGGTAGGCATCAGATGCGCGCGATTGAGCCACGCCCAACCGTAGTATTGCGTGTTCGCCAGCTCCACATACTCCGCACCCATGCGCTGCGCGAGCTCGAGTATTTCCTCGACGTGATCGATGTTGAGTCGATGCAGCACGCAGTTGAGCACCATGGGGTACTCGTATTTCCGGATCAGCGCCGCCACCTTCGATTTGAGCTCGAACGTGCGCGTGCTGCTCAGAAAATCGTTCATCTCACGCGAGCTGTCCTGGAACGAGAGCTGGATGTGATCGAGCCCCGCCTGCTTCAAAGCCGCGATACGCGCCTCGGTCATGCCGATCCCGGACGTGATGAGATTGCTATAAAACCCGAGTGAATGCGCTTCAGCGACAATGACCTCGAGGTCATCCCGCGCCAGCGGCTCACCGCCCGAAAGACCGAGTTGCACGGCTCCCAGTGCGCGCGCCTCATGCAACACCCGAATCCAATCCTGCGTGGCCAACTCCGGCCCGGTCGTCGCGAAGTCGGTCGGGTTGTAGCAAAACACGCAATGCAGTGGGCAGCGGTAGGTCAGTTCCATTAGAAGCCACAGCGGTGGACCAGGTTTCGCGGCAGCTGACAGCCCCGCTTGCCCGCCGACGCCGGACCCGCCAATTGCCGCGGCGCTCACGCCCGCAACTCCAACCATCCATTATCGCGCGCCATCACCACAAAGGCCCCAACATCTGACGCCAGCCCCGTCACCTCATAAGTCCGCTCGATATCCGCCACAATATCGGCGACCGTCCGCACCCCATCGCACCGGGTCATGATCGCCGCCGCGCTGTTGTTGAGCTTGACCATCCCCTCCGGATACAACAGCACATGTGCCTCCTGCGCCGGCTCCCACTGCAAGCGGAAACCACGTCCCACAACGGGTATGGCGCTCTCACTGATGTCGCTCACGACTTCACTCCATACCGCAGCGCCATCGCATCATTCATCTGCCAGAGCACATCGAGCTTGAACTGCAGGATCTCCAGCGCCCGCTCCTGCTGCGCGCGCGTCTTGAAGCGCTCGAGCGTCACCGCCAGCCCAAACTCAACATCGCGGCGAGCCAGGCTCACCCGGCTCTGGAAGTAGTGCAACCCGCCCCGGTCGATCCACGGATAGTAGTCCGGCCACCCGGCGAGCCGCTGTTTGTGGATCTCCGGCGCGAACAACTCGGTCAGCGACGAGCAGACCGCCTCCGGCCACGGCGCGCGGCGCGCGAAATTCACGTACGCGTCAACAGCGAACCGGACGCCAGGCAACAGTTGCGAGAAACTCTCTACCTCCTCCCTGCGAAGCCCAACGGACTCCGCCAGGCGAATCCAGGACTCGATGCCTCCCGGATCATCACCGTATCCGTCGTGATCGAGAATCCGCTGCACCCAATTGCGCCGCACGGATCGATCATCACAATTGGCGAGGATGGCGGCATCCTTGACCGGAATACTGACCTGGTAATAGAAACGGTTCGCCACCCAACCCCGGATCTGCTCGGGCTGGGCCCGCCCGGTATTCAACATCACGTTGAACGGATGATGGATATGGTATGCGCGCCCCTTGTCGCGCAGCCGCTGCTCGAATTCCGCCGCGGACCAGGGAGCTTCGCTCACAGGACGATCTCCATCCCATCCCACGCGACTTCGATCCCGCGACGGCGCAGCTCCGCGCGCTCGGCCGAGGTCTCATCCAGTATGGGATTGGTGTTATTGATATGAATCAGGATCTTGCGTGTGCTCGAAGGCAGCTTCTCCAGCCACTCGAGCATGCCGCCGGCGCCACTTTGCGGCAGGTGGCCGATGTCACGCGCCCGCTTACGCGATAAACCGAGCCGGATCATCTCGTCGTCGGTCCAGAATGTACCGTCCACCAACACGCAATTGGCGGCCTGCATCGACTCCCAGACCGAGTCCTCCATGGCTCCCAACCCGGGAGCGTAAAGGACGCTCGCCTTGCGGCTTTCGCTCGTCAACACGAGCGCGACATTGTCCCCGGGCACCGGCGACTCCCGGTTGGGCGAATACGGCGCCGGTTTGCTGGCGACGGGAAGTCCGCGCCACCTGACACCCGTCACACCGTCGACTCTGAAATCATCATTGAGATCGATCCTGCGGCGATCGATGCCGCAGTAGTGCGAGAGGACTTCCAGGATCGGGTTGCCTCGTGTCAGGTCGGCGTACGCGCTGTCCGTGCACCACAGGGGCCACGGCCGGGTAGCCTCTCTCAACATGTAGAGCCCGGTCGTATGATCGACCTGCCCGTCGCAGAGAACGATGCCGACGATGGCGGTATCGCGAATAGTGCGCGCGGGCTGCAGTACAGGATTCGCCTGTAACTGGGCCAGGATGTCTGGCGACGCATTGACCAGCGCCCACGCGCTGCTGGCGTCGCCCGTTACGGCAATAGAAGATTGTGTGCGCGCTCGCGTATGGAGAGCGCCACTACGCACCCCGGCGCAATTGCGGCAGTTGCAATTCCACTGTGGAAAGCCACCGCCCGCCGCGGAACCTAATACCCGGATTTTCACCGCCGCACAGGCTCAGAGCCCGGCCGGCTCAGGCGACACCGTCCGCCTCAGCCGGCCAGGCTCCTCACCCCATACGCCTCAGCGCTTGGCGATGTACATCGTGATTTCCATACCGAACCGGAAATCAGTGGCTTGCGGAGTTTCCCATTTCATAAAGCTGCTCCTGATGCAGTAAACACCCGATCCCGTGTGGACCGGGCACCCCCATACTTCCGCACCGCGCCGGCGTTCGAATCCGGCCGATCATGAAAGTGGGGTCATGATTTTCATTAGCCACCGCGCGCGGTCCCTTGCGCCACCCCTTGCGCTACCATCCCCCCATGAAGCTGCGCACCCGCCTGAACCTCGTCGTGGCCGGCCTGACGGCCGTGTTCGTGGCCGTGCTACTGGCCGAAGAGATCCAGAGCACCCGCACCTCCGTGCGAGAGGAAATCGAGGCCGCGAACGGCGTCGCTTCCCAACTCCTCGGCAGGCTCGCCGTCATCTATTCCCGTGCCGGAGGCACCGACGTCGTGCTGCAGTTCCTGCAGCAACTCGGACATATCCGCGCCAACGACATCATTCTGCGCACGCCAGCGGGCGAGATCCTGTACACCTCGCCGCCGGCCACCTACAAGGCTGGCCGCGAGGCGCCCGCCTGGTTCGCGCATCTCATCTCACCGCAAACCGCCCGACACACGTTTCCGCTCCCCGGTGGCGCACAGTTGGTCGTCGAGGCGCAGGCGTCGCGCGCCATACTCGATGCCTGGGGCGACATCACCGAGTTGCTGACGATCGCGGTAGTCATGTTGGTGGTAGTGAATGGGCTCGCCTTCTGGTCGGTCGAGCGTGCGCTCGCGCCGTTTCCCGCGATTGCCGATGGACTGAGGCGGATCCAACGCGGCGAACTCACATTCCGTCTGCCGCCGCTGCCCGGAACTGAGGCTAGCGCCATTGGTACGGCGTTCAATCATATGGCGCAGGGCGTCGAAGACAACGTTCAGGCCGAACGCAAGGCGCGCGAGGCAGAAACCCGCCTCGAAGAACGTCGCGAAATGTCCCTGCTCGTCGAGCAGCGCGTGGAGGAAGAGCGGCGACTCATCGCACATGAGTTGCATGACGAGTTCGGACAATCGGTCACCGCGATTCGCAGTCTCGCGTTGGCAATCGCCACGCAATCAACGCAACCGCCGATGAGCGATGCCGCGCGCCTCATCGCGGAGGAAGCGGCCCGGCTCTACGACGCCATGCATGGACTCATTCCGAGGCTGATGCCAGTGTCGCTGGACACCCTGGGACTCGCCGAAACGCTGGAAAACCTCGTCCGCGACTGGCAGCGTCGCAACCCTGGAGTCACACTCTCCCTACGCCACGATCTGCCATCAGATCTGGGACCCAGCGTAACCCTCGCGGCCTACCGCGTCGTGCAAGAGGGGCTGATCAACGCGCTCAGACACGCACAGGCGAGAAACATCGAAATCAACCTGGAAAGCCGCCCGCAGTCGATGCTAGTTACCGTAATCGACGACGGCGTCGGCATCCCGGCGACCTGGTCCCGCCCCGGGCACTTCGGCTTGCGCGGTCTAACCGAGCGCGTAGAGCACCTGGGCGGACACTTCACCGTCACCAACCGCCTCCCCCACGGCGTCAGCCTCACCGCGGAAATCCCACTCATCACAACAAAAGCAGCGGTGGGAACATGATCCGCGTCCTGCTCGTTGATGATCACGCAGTGGTTCGCACCGGGTTTCGGCTACTCCTGCAGTCGCACGCCGAGGTCGAAGTGGTCGGCGAGGCCGATTCGGGCGAAGTCGCCTGCCAGCGATATGACGAACTCACTCCCGACGTGTTGGTCATGGATATCGCAATGCCGGGAATGGGCGGCCTCGAAGCGTTGAAGCGCATTCGGGCACATCACCCGCAGGCGCGAGTCCTTGCACTGTCGGCGCACGACGACCCGATGCACGCGCGGCGCGCCTTTCGCGAGGGAGCGCTCGGCTTCCTATCCAAGCGCAGCGCCCCCGAAGCGCTCTTCGACGCAGTGGCGACGGTGGCCGCGAACCGGCGTTACATAGACGTTAGCCTCGCACAAAAACTCGCGCTTGCCGACATCGAAGGCGCCGCGAAATCCCCGGTCGAGCGCCTCTCTGAGCGCGAATTCGAGGTTTTCGTGCGTCTCGCCGGGGGCGCCAGCGTGCAGCGCATCGCCGACGACCTGAAGCTGTCTTCCTCCACGGTCGGCACTCATCTTTACAACATCAAACAGAAGCTCGGTGTGTCGAATCAATCGGAGCTTACTCTGCTCGCGATCCGGCACGGCCTCATCGAGGCTTAAGCCTCGGGGCTGATCACCAGCACCGGCCAGCGCGTCAGGCTGGCGCGATGCATCCATTGGCCATGGTGCCCCTGCAGGTCCGCGGCGCGGCGTCCTGCGGCGCCCTGCTCTTCGACAAACTCCGCGAACAGGGTGCGATCGGCGTAACAGGAGCCATTTGGAAAGCGCACCTGTTGGAATGGGCCGAAGATCTCCGAGGTTGCGCCGGACGGCCCCACGAACTGCAGGCACGCCGCCTCGATGCATTCATAACTCGACACGAAGCGCTCGCCCAGCTCCCAGTGATGATCGGAGTAACGGCCGACCACGCCACGGTCCGGCCCCTTTTGCAACAGTGGGCCTTCAATCCTGAAGAATGGCGCGGGCCCCACGATCGCAGGATCCGTCCCGGCCAACGAATTGAAGCGTAATCGGATCATTTAGAGCTCCTTTGCGGGGCGGCCTGGCATGCGCCCGCCACGTAACGGCAACGTCGCAATTTTCGGGCCCCGTGCCTCGGGAAGCGCTCCGGGCATTGCACGGGAACAAAACAGTGCGCCAAGCTGAATGACCGCTGAATCTGCTGACCAACCCCACGGCCCGAACTTACCAACTGCAGTGTTATTTCGACCAACCTTCGGGGTATCCTTGGCGGGCGTCAAATCCGGACCCCTGGCAGATCATGAATTCAACACCACTGCAAGACTTGTCGCGGCGCCTGCGGCAGTTCGCCACCGAACGCGACTGGGAACAGTTTCACACGCCGAAAAACCTCGCCACGGCGCTGGTCGCCGAGGCCGGGGAGCTCGCCGCGGAATTCCAGTGGTTGACGGCGGCGCAAAGCAGCGCACCCAACGCGGAGCAACTCGCCCGCATCCGCGCCGAGGCCGCCGATGTATTGATCTATCTCGTACGCCTCGCCGACAAGTTGGGATTCGACTTGCTGGACGCGGCCGCGGCGAAAATCGCGGAAAACGAACGCCGTTACCCGGCGGACAAAGTACGCGGTAGCGCCAAGAAGTATGATCAGTACTGAGTCGACCAGGCGATCACACTACAACGATCCAACTCATCGCGGCAGGGTAGTATCAGACACCCTGCCATAAGTTGGCGCGGCAGTCCTACAGCGGAATGGGGTCTTTTGCCCGGGCTCTTCAGCCCTGCGGCCGCTCGTCAGCCGCGCTGGACTGCGACCCGGCGGGTGAGGCGCTCGATGGAACGGCGCGCTGCCGCCTTGGCAATGTGCTTGCACCACAGGGGCTCGCGCTGCGCCGTCTGCCGACGAAACTTCTCGCAGTCGCAGGTCCATTGGATGCGCTCGTCCTGTGTCTGCAGGACTCGCACGGTACGACTCGGGAAGGTATACGTGCCTAGCACCGCGGGTTCCGCGTCGGGCCCTCTTCTTCTCCGGAATCTCAATGCCATGCTGCGAGCATAACGCGACCCGCCTGTGGAGCGCCTGTGGATTACTTGTGCATAATCGGTGATTAAACTCGCGGCTCGCTTGTGCAACGCACTACGCTGGTGCGCAAGGCGTTTTTCACAGGGCGGGAGTACCTGGGCGAGCCCGTAAGACGACTTTCTGGGGGGCGCCAGGAGCGGGTCCCGGGACCGTGAGCGCCAGAATGACACGCTCGGGCTTCTCGACCTCGGTATACATCTGCTCGCCATCCTCGGTTTTTCGACGAGCGATCCATATGTAACCGGCGGCTGAGGCGCGAACGTTATAGCGGATCGTGTAGCCATCGCGCACCAGGGCGCCCGTGATGCGCGCAGGTCGATCCACGTAAACCAACATCAAGCGCTCATTCGTGGCGGCGTCGATCCAATCGGTCGCGGCCACCTGCTCGATACCGTCCGGCTGCAGCGCCAACGGCGCGAGGCGCGCGAGGCGCGCATCTGGCGGATCGATCTTCAAATAATCGAGGCTGAACTCTGTCGGCTGCAGCGACCGGGTGAGGTCCTGTTGGACACGACTGAAATCGATGTCGAAAGACAGATCGGGGTTGATCACCGGGTGAATGAAATCGCCGGTCGTCGCGGGTCCATAGAGGTCCCCGGCGATGTAAGGAAAGAAGAGCCGGAAAGAGTTGCGCGGCAACGGGTCGCGCGCCACCTGCAGGTCGGCGGCATAGAATCGGACCTGCGAATGCAACACCCAGCCGTGGTGTGACTCCGGCTCGCTGCGGCCGCAAGCGGCGAGCAGGCCCGCGGCGGCAATGACAGCAAACAGCAGCCGCGTCACGAAGAAACGATCTTCGCCTTGATCGCTTCGTACTCCGCATCGGTGATGAGTTTTCCGTCGAGCATCTGTTTCGCTTCCTGTAGCCGGCGCACGGCATCCGGCTGACCGGCCATTCCTGGAGGCGCATAGCCGCCCGCCCCCGATAC
>DATBCZ010000500.1:0-33766 GCA_036270175.1 Steroidobacteraceae bacterium
GGTGTAGTACTCGGTGATCACGATCATCGCCGCCGTGAGTCCGAGGCCGATGAGGGAGCACCCGAACAACGCCCCGGCCTGCACCGGCATGAGTTGGTGGGTGATGAAGTAGAAAGCGACGGCCGACACGATGCCCGATACGATCACGCCCTTGTAGAGCGCGTTCATGATCTTGCCGCCACCTTTGCCGATCGATACGAAGAATGTCCCGATGATGGACGACACGATCGATGCGGCGCCGAGCGCGAGCGGATAGATCACTGCGTGCAGTGAAGCGGACTCGCCCTGGTTCGCGAACAACAACCCACCCAGCACCATGGTGGCCACGAGGGTGACGGCGTAGGTCTCGAATAGATCGGCTGCCATGCCCGCGCAGTCACCAACATTGTCGCCGACGTTGTCGGCGATCACCGCCGGATTACGCGGGTCGTCTTCGGGAATGCCCGCCTCGACTTTGCCGACGAGGTCGGCGCCGACATCGGCGCCCTTCGTGAAAATGCCGCCGCCCAGTCGCGCGAAGATCGAGATGAGCGAGCCGCCGAAGGCGAGTCCGACGAGTGCGTGCAGCGCGCCGTCGAATCCGATCGAGGGAATCTGCCGCAGCAGCGAGAAGTAACCCGCGACTCCGATGAGGCCGAGGCCAACAACGAGCATGCCGGTAATCGCTCCGCCACGGAATGCAACCGAAAGCGCGGCGTTGAGTCCGTGTGTTGCGGCCTCTGCGGTCCGCACGTTGGCGCGCACCGAGATGTTCATCCCGATGTAGCCGGTGAGTCCTGACAGAACGGCGCCAATGGCGAAGCCGCCGGCCGTCGGCCACCCGATGGGGGAGAAGCCGATCGCCAGGAGCAGCACGATGCCGACAATGAGGATCGTGGTGTATTGGCGGTTGAGATAGGCCTTGGCGCCGGCCTGAATGGCCGCCGCGATCTCCTGCATACGGGCATTACCCGCGGGCAGGCGCAGAATCGACATCATCGAGACAATGCCGTAGAGCACGGCCAGAACACCGGCAGCGATCGCCAGCCACAACCACATGGTGGGATCAGTCATCAGCGAACCTCCCCTCAACCTGACTACGTTTAAGAATTCGTAACTACAACCAAGAAAGAATTCGAGTTCGTCGTCGGTCTCGGACGCGCGTCAGGGCACGTCCAGCCGCTGAAAAAGGCGGGGCACTATAACATGGCGAAAAAAAAGCAATGCAACCCGCAAGCGAATGGTCACGCTAAAAGTCTTTTCCAAAGTCTGACCTCCAAGCTCGCACCGGCGCTACAGCTTGAAATCGGTCTTTACTTTTTTCCGCACCGGTGCGCCCTTGATCTTCACGTAATCCGGCAGTCCGTCCCGGTACGGCGGATACGCTTCACCGGCAATCAGCGGCTGCAGGTAGCGGCGGCACGGCGTCGTGATGCCGAAGCCGTCGGCGGTGATGTATTCACGCGGGACCTTCTTTTCCTTGTTGGCAACTTCCGCGAGCGGTATGTGGCCTACGGTCCACTTGTATGGCTTTGAGGCCTTGCGAACGATCGTCGGCATCACGGCGTTGATACCCTTCACGGCGAGCTCGACGGCCGCCTTGCCAACTGCGTATGCCTGGTCGGAGTCGACTTGCGATGCGATGTGGCGCGCGGAACGCTGCAGGTAGTCCGCCACCGCCCAGTGATATTTGTAGCCGTGCGCCTCGCGCACCATGTTGGCTACAACCGGTGCGACACCGCCGAGTTGCGTATGGCCGAACGCATCTTTTGTGCCGGCGTCGGCCAGGAACTTGCCGTCCGCAGTTGCCGCCCCTTCCGACACCACGACGACGCAGTAGCCGTAATCGGTGACGGACTGCTTTACCTTGTCGAGAAATTTCTGCTGCTCGAACGGGATTTCGGGAAACAGGATGATGTGGGGCGCGTCACCGGGTTTACTGCCGGCGAGACCTCCGGCGGCGGCGATCCAGCCCGCGTGCCGGCCCATTACCTCCATCACAAAGACCTTGGTCGACGTGCGCGCCATGGAGGCGACATCGAGCGCCGCCTCGCGTGTGGAGACCGCTACGTATTTGGCGACCGAGCCGAATCCGGGGCAGCAATCGGTGTGCGGCAGGTCGTTGTCGACCGTCTTCGGCACGCCGACGCAGGTGATCGGATAGCCCAGGGACTCGCCGATCTGCGAGACCTTGAGGGCGGTATCCATGGAGTCGTTGCCGCCGTTGTAGAAGAAATACCCTATGTCGTGCGCCTTGAAGACCTCGATGAGGCGCTCGTATTCGGCGCGGTTCTGCTCGAGGCCCTTGAGCTTGAAGCGTGCCGAGCCGAAGGCGCCCGCGGGGGTGTAGCGCAGTCCACGGATGGTTGCGGCGCTTTCCTTGCTCACGTCGATGAGATCCTCCGTGAGGGCGCCGATGATGCCGTGGCGGCCGGCGTAGACCTTGCCGATGTACTTCGATTGCTTCATCGCGGTCTCGATGACACCCGCAGCGGAGGCGTTGATGACGGCGGATACACCACCCGACTGGGCGTAAAAGGCGTTTTTCTTGGCAGGCTTCTTCATGGTCTTTGCGCGTGTTGTTGACGGCCGGGAGACGGACTCCAGCTCGGGGCGGGCAAGAATAACGCAGCCGGTAGGGGCTTGTGCCCTGTTAATGGCGCAGCCGGGGTGGTGCGGGATGCACGGGAACTGCGCCGTTTGACCTCTTATGGGGCGGCCGGTAACGTGGCCAACCTTTCGGGGTAGGGACGGTCTCTTAAAAAACTATGCGTATCGTTCTTTTGGGCGCGCCCGGCTCCGGCAAGGGCACCCAGTCTCAGCGTCTCGTCGAGCGTCACGGCATTCCCCAGATTTCCACTGGAGATCTGCTGCGTGCCGCGCGCACCAAGGACACCGAGCTGGGTCGCAAAGTGAAAGCCACCATGGATGCCGGCCAGCTCGTCGACGACGACATTGTGCTGGACATGATCCGCGAGCGGTTGGGAGAGCCTGACGCGCAGCCCGGGTTCATCCTCGATGGCTTTCCGCGCAACATTGCGCAGGCGAAGGCCCTCGACATCCTGCTCGGCGAGCTGGGAAAGCCGCTGGATACTGTGGTGCAGATGGATGTGGACTATGGCGAGCTCACGCGCCGCATAGCCGGACGCCGCTCCTGCTCTAATTGCGGACGGGTGTTTAACCTCCTCACCTGCCCACCGGGGCAGGCCGAGAACGAGACCTGCCCGAAGACTGGCGGTCCCCACCAGCTATTTCAGCGCCCGGACGACAACGAGGCCACGGTCGCCGAACGCCTGAAGGTTTACGACGAGAAGACCAAGCCGCTGATCGAGTTTTACCGCGAGCAGGGCATTCTGCGTGCGATCGACGCCGAGGGTGAGCTAGACGAAGTGACCGAGCGCCTGGAGGAGGCGCTGGGGAGCTGGGGGTCGTCGGGCGGGAAGCGGAAGGCTGCCGCCGTGGTCAAGGCGGCTCCCGCGAAGGCAGCTTCGAAAAAGGCTGTTGGCAGGACGTCGGCTGCGAAGAAAGCGGCCGTAAAAAAGGCTCCGGCGAAGAAATCAGCAGCGAAAAAGGCCCCGGTGAAGAAGACCCCGGTAAAGAAGGCCGTGGCGAAGAAAAGCACCGCAAGGAAGGGGCCGGCGACGAAGTCTCCCGCGAAGAAGTCTTCGAGTAAGAACACCGCGTCGAAGAAGGCTGCCGCGAAAAAAGGCAGTCGGAAGGGTGCTAAGGGTCGCGGTAAGCGCTAAGGGTCGCGGTAAGCGCCAAGGAACCCCGGATCCCGGCGCGCGCGCATCCGCGTGCCGCGAAGACGTAGGCTCTCGCCTACTGCCCGAACGCCGGCTCGGCGTCCACGACCTCTGCGGCGGGGACGGTTACATCGCGTCCCGCGAGGCGCGCGACGACCCTCACCAGCTCATAGGGCTCGACGGGCTTCGACAGGTGCATCTGGAAACCGGCCTCTCGAGCTCTCGCGGCGTCTTCCGGCCGCGAATAGGCCGTCAGGGCAGCGGCCGGAAGGTCTTCAGGTCCGGTGGTCGAGCGCACGGCACGGATCAGCTCATAGCCGTCGCGTCCCGGCATGCTGACATCCGAAATCAACACGTGGGGGCTGAACGCGCTCAGCGTCGCCAATGCGGCTTCCACTGAGGGTGCGGCGGCGACTTGTGCCTGACTGTCGCCCAGGACGCGTCGGAGCAGTTCCAGGGTGTCCGGCTCGTCATCCACCACCAGAACTCTCAACCCGGTCAGATCAACCTGGTGTGCGAGGACACTCGCCGCCGCGATGTGCTCCCGCGCTCCACGATCGGCCGACGACTCGGTGTCTTCACTGGCGCGTGGCGCGACTCGTGGCAGCAACACTGTGAATGTGGCTCCGCAATTCAACCCGGCACTGGTTGCAGCGACAGTTCCTCCATGCAGTTCGACGAGTCGCTTCGCCAGCGACAAGCCGAGCCCCAGGCCGGAGTAGCGGTGCTCGTCCGGGGCCTCCGCGCGCCAGAAGCGATCGAACACATACGGAAGCAACTCGTCCGCGATGCCCGCACCCGTGTCGCTTACGACAATCTGACACTGGCCTCCCACGGGCCGGACCGTCACTTTCGCGCGGCCGCCGCGCGGTGTGAACTTGATGGCGTTGCTGAGCAGGTGCCACACAACCTGTTGTAATCGTTGCGGATCACCGAACACCAGGCACTCCGGCGTCGCCAGGTGCTTTTCGAGGATGATGCCCTTACCGGCGGCCGACGGCTGGAGGATGTCCAGCGCCGCTTCGACGATCTGACAGACATCCGTTTCCTCGGGATCCACGCGGATTTTGCCGGTGGAGACCGCGCTGAGGTCGAGAAGGTCGTCCACGATATGCGCCAACAGGCGCGCGTTGCGAGCGATGGTCTGTCCGCCCGAACGGGTTTCAGCCTCGCCGAGGCGGCCGAGCTCCATGAGCCGCGACCAACCCAGGATGGCATTGAGCGGCGCGCGCAGTTCGTGACCGAGGGCCTCGAGGAATTCGTCCTTCAGCCGCCCGATCCGCTCAGCTTCGATTCGAGCGGTGCGCTCGCTGGCGAGCAAAGCCCGCAGCTGCTGTATAGGTTCATCCATAACACCACACCATAGCAAGCACAGTACCCCCCGGGATACCCCAACCCCTAAGGAAGTGGTCCGTGCTCGTCATACGAGTTCAAAGCGCCGCCAACATGCGGTCACCGATGACGCCCCGGCGCCACCCCTTCAGGACGGCCACATCCTGACGTCCATCAGCGAGTTGCTCCAGGTCCCGGCGGGTCGCCAGGACCTCGGGACTCAGGCCGAGATCGGCCGCGATGGCCTGGTTGAGCACGCCCAGCTTTTTTACCAGCGCGGTTTTCAAAGGATCCGGACGCATCCGCCCCTGCAGGGCGGGCGGTGGATCCTCAATTTCCGCCGCCTGCACACAGGCGAGCAATTCGTCACCGCAATGCTTCACGACGCCCGCCGGAACTTCCGCGATGCCAGTCAGTGCCTACACGGACCGCGGCACCCGCAGGACGATCTCCCGCAAGGCTGTGTCGTCGAGAATCCAGCCGCGCGGCCGGTTACGGTCGATGGCGCGCCGCTCGCGCCAGGCAGCGAGTTGTTGCGCCAGCCGTTGGCGCTGATCGTCAAGGCCACGTAATCCCTTGACTCGTTGCCATGCCTGATCCGGTTCCGTGGTGAAACCGCGCGTGTCATCTAACGCGTCTAGCTCCTCGGTAAGCCACTCCGATCGCCCGAGCTTTTGCAGCTGATCCTCGAGCAGCGACTTCAGAGGCAACAGGTAGCGCACGTCGTCCAGCGCGTATTCGATCTGCTCGGGCGATAACGGGCGCCGTGACCAGTCCGTGCGGGTGTGAGTTTTAGCCAGCTCGTGTCCGACCAGGCGGCGCACCAGCTCGCCATAGCCTACTTGTGCCGGCAGGCCGGCAAGGGCGGCGGCAATCTGTGTATCAAACACCGGACGCACCAGTCCGGTGACCGGAAGCAGCACTTCGAGATCCTGCCGCGAGGCGTGCATGACCTTGATGACACCCGGCGCGGTCAGGGCGCGAGCCAGCGGCGCCAGATCGGTCAGGGCCAGTGGATCGACGCAGCTTGCGTCGCTGGCGTCCGACACCTGCACGAGGCATAGCTCGGCGCGATAGGTCCGCTCCCGCAGGAATTCGGTGTCCAGGCCAACGGCCTCGAGGGTTTCGAGGTGCGCGCCAAGCTCGGCAAGAGCGGCTGATGTCGTGACTACGGGCTGCAACGGCTTTCGGTATGACCTGTACAATCGGGCGCGCACATTATGCGAGTCGAGCGACAGTACCGAAAGCCATGAAGGAGCTCATTCAGCTCTTTACCCAGATTGCACTGCTACGCCGCGGGCCCCAGGACCTGCCGGCTTCCCTGTTGCTGCTGACCCTGACCATGATCGGGTATCTCGCGGTGAACCTCGTGGTGAGCGGGCTGATGCCGCCCATCAAGGGCTGGGAAGAGCACCCCGCCATCGATATCGTTTTCACGTTTGCCTGGTATTTTGTACTGTTGCGGGTCGCCGGCCGCTCGGAACGCAATCTGCAAACGACCACGGCCGTGATCGGGTTCCAGACGGTGCTCTCGCCGCCGCTCGTCATTTCCGAGTGGCTGGTGCTGCGCTTCCAGCACGATCAGACCTGGCAGCTGCCGGTCGCTCTCATGTGGCTGATGCTGTTCATCTGGTTGATCGCCGCCAACAGCCACATCGTCAAAGCCGCGCTCGAATGGTCGAACCTGGCGAGCGTCGCGCTCGTCATCATGCAATTCCTCGCCGAGCAGCTCGTCCTGCTCGGCCTGTTCCCCGTCAGCACTACCTGAAAATATGCACGTTCACATCCTGGGAATCAGCGGTACTTTCATGGGTGGAATTGCCGCCATTGCGCGCGCCGCCGGTCATCGCGTCACCGGCTCCGACCGCAACGTCTATCCCCCCATGAGCACCCAGCTCGAATCTCTCGGGATCGACGTGATCCAGGGATTCGAGGCCGGGCAGCTCGATCCGGCCCCCGACATCGTGGTGGTCGGCAACGTCATGACACGGGGCTATCCCGTCGTCGAGGCGCTACTCGAGCGTGGCCTTCCCTATATGTCGGGCCCCGAATGGCTGGCCCGCGAGGTGCTCAAGGATCGTTGGGTCCTCGCCGTGGCCGGCACCCATGGCAAAACGACCACCTCGTCATTGCTGGCCTGGATTCTGGAGCACGCCGGGCTGGCACCAGGATTTCTGATCGGCGGCGTGCCCGCCAACTTCGATACCAGCGCGCGGCTCGGCCGCCAGCCGTTCTTCGTGATCGAGGCTGACGAGTACGACACCGCGTTCTTCGACAAGCGGGCGAAGTTCGTGCACTACCGGCCCCGTACCGCGATCCTCAATAACCTCGAATACGACCACGCGGATATCTATCCCGACGTGGCCTCCATCCAACGGCAGTTTCATCACCTCGTGCGCATCGTGCCGGGCGGTGGCCGCATCGTGTGGAATTCAGGCGACGAGCGCTTACGCGAGACCCTGGCGATGGGCTGTTGGACGCCGTTGGAGGGGTTCGCGCGCGACGGTGGCCAGGACACGTTGTGGACCGCGAAACCGGTGGGTAGCGTTGCTGACTACTCGCGATTCGAAGTGCTCGAGGCGGGCAAGCCACGCGGCACCGTACAGTGGTCGCTGATCGGGGCTCACAACATGGAGAACGCGCTTGCCGCCATCGCGGCGGCTCGCCATGCCGGGGTCACCGTTGAGCACGCGATCGACGCTTTGGGGTCCTTCCAGGGAATCGCGCGCCGCATGCAGGTACGGGGCGAAGTCGGCGGCGTGCGGGTTTATGACGACTTTGCGCACCATCCGACCGCCATTACGACGACCGTGGATGGACTACGTCGTCGTGTTGGCCGGGCTCGAATCATCGCCGTGTTGGAGCCGCGGTCGAATACGATGCGCATGGGCGTCCACAAGGACACGTTGGCCACGTCGCTGTCCGGTGCTGACGAAGTGTGGCTGTATGCGCCGGCTGACATCGGTTGGAATACCGACGCGGTGATCGCGGCGCTTGGCCCCCGCGGACATGCGAGTCATGATATTGATCTGCTCGCGAGCCAACTGGCGCGGACGGCGCGCTCCGGGGACCATGTGCTGATCATGAGTAACGGCGGTTTTGGTGGCTTGCACGGCAAGCTGCTGGCGGAGTTGGAACGGGGTGCCCGCAAGGGCGCCGGCAATGGCGAGACCCACGACCCGTGAGCGCAACCGTGGAATTACCGCTGTTTCCTTTGAATACGGTGTTGTTCCCCGATGGGCTGCTGCCGTTGCGGATTTTCGAGACCCGTTATGTCGACATGGTCGGCTGGTGCATGCGGGAGGGGAGTCCATTTGGCGTCGTGCCGATCCGATCCGGGCCCGAGGTGGGTGGCGTTGTCGAGGCGGCCGAGCTAGGCACGACCGCCCGCATCGTGGACTTCAGCAAACTGCCCGATGGCCTGCTCGGAATCACGTGCAAGGGCGAGCGCAAGTTCCGCGTCCTGAAGCTCTGGCAGCGGCCCGACGGGCTCAATGTCGGCGACGTCGAATATCTGCCGACCGAGGTGACTCTCGATCTGCCGGACGAATACCATCACCTGGGCGATCTGTTGCGCAAGGTCTTGCCGGAACTGGGTGAGCCGTACGCGAGCATGCCGGGCAATTTCGCGGATGCCTTGTGGGTGGGCTCCCGGCTGGCCGAAATCCTGCCCGTCAGCGCGGCGGACAAGGTCGGGTTGCTGGAGCTGGATGAGCCGCTTGCCCGCCTGGCGCGGCTGAACCAGATCGTACGGCGCGTATCGAACTGACGATTGGGTGATTCGATGGATGATAAGCGTGCCGCTGGCCTGGGCCGGCGGGGCATGGGTCGGCGCGAGTTTGTGTCGTTGACCTTGGGGGCGGCGAGTGCCGCTGGCGCCGGTCTTGCCTCTGGTGCCGCACGCGGTGTTGGGGTGACCACCACTCCACCGGCTCCGGGCGCCTGGTCCAACGCAGTCATCATCAACGCTCTCGGCGATCTTGACGACCCGAATCCCGTTCCGGGCGCGAAGGACCCGTCGGGTCCGCAGGCGGCCGTGCAGGGTGTGCAGCCGCTCGCGCTGAACGAGCGCGCAATCGCTGACGCCGTAGCGTCTGGCCTGAACGCCATCAACATCACCCTGGGCTACGTGTCCGGAGACATGGAGCCGTTCGAATACTCTGTCTCCGAGATCGGGCAGTGGGACGCGCTGCTCCGTAAGAATTCCGGCCGCCTGCTGAAGGTCTACAACGCCTCGGACATTCTGCTCGCCCGCGGGCAACACAAGATCGGCGTGATCTACGGCTTCCAGAACGCCACGATGCTGGGCACCAAGCCGGAACGCGTCGATATCTTCGCCAACCTCGGCGTGCGCATCATTCAGCTCACCTATAACCCGGCGAACCTGTTGGGCGATGGCTCGCTGGCGCCCGGGAACCGTGGGCTCACTCCCTTGGGACACGAGGTGGTGGAGCGACTCAACGCCAATCACCTCATGGTCGATCTTTCCCACAGCGGCCAGAAAACCTGCCTCGATGCGGCGCGCGCTTCGAAACAGCCTATCTCCATCAACCACACCGGTTGCCGCGCACTCAACGACGTGCCGCGTAACAAGACGGACGAGGAGTTGCGGCTGGTCGCAACCAGGGGCGGATTCGTCGGCATCTACTTCATGCCGTTCCTGAATCCAACGAGCCACGCGACGGCCGATGACGTCGTGGCCCACATCGAGCACGCGGTGGACGTCTGCGGTGAAGATCATGTCGGCATCGGTACCGACGGTCCGGTGACCGCCATCGACGACCTGGAAGCCTACAAAACACATCTTGCGGCCGAGATCGCTGCACGGCGTGCCGCCGGTATCAGCGCCACCGGCGAGCGCCCGGATTCGTTTCCGTTCGTGGTCAACTTGCGCGGCGTCCACCAGTTTCGCGAGCTCGCCGACCGCTTGCAGCAGCGCGGCTATACGATGGGCCGCGTCGAAAAGATATTGGGACGTAACTTTCTGCGTTACGCCCAGGATATATGGGGAGTGCCGCGCGCACCGGTCGATACCTGAGGACGCGTCCCCGGGTGAGTCGTCAGCCGGGTAAGCCCCGGCTGCGCATGTAGAGCCCTAGATACTTGCGCCGCACGTAGTTGGCTTCGACGAGCGCGAACACCAATCCCCGCCAGCCATCCAGAAAGCCGAGTCGCAGGCAATAACCGCGGAAGAAACGCCACTGCGGATTGATCAACACCTTCGCCAGGCCACAGCGCTTGCCACGGTCGTAAAGCGCTTGCGCCATGAGATCGGCGTAGCGCGCCATCCGCAGGTGATGGTCGGTGAGACTGCGATACGAGTAATGTTCCAGGTCGCCATGGAGTTTGCCGACGGGCCCGGTTACCCGTGTGTTTTCATGGATCTCGTAGCCGATCCAGCCGCCGCGACGGCGGTCGAAGAGACGGATGAGCCGATCGGGGTAGGCGTTGCCATGACGCAGGAAGCGGCCGAAGTAGTCGGTGATCCGCGGCACCCACCAGCCGGCGAATCGCGGAAAGTCCGCTTTGCGGAGCGCTTCGATCTCACGGCGCAACTTTTCACTCACACGCTCGTCGGCGTCGAGACACAATACCCAGTCATTGCTGGCGCTCTCCACGGCAAACTGCTTCTGCGACCTATAACCGGGCCAGTCGCGTTCGATCACGCGCGCGCCGAGCCGCGCCGCCAGCTCCCGTGTGGCGTCCGTGGAGTGAGAGTCCACGACAATGATCTCGTCGCAGAAGCTTACGGATTGCAAACACGCCTCGATCCGATCCGCTTCGTTGTAGGTGATGATGCAGGCCGACAACCCGCTCCGACTCGTCACGCGCAGTGCTCGTTTATCCGCTCAGGGGCCTTAGAATACTCCCAATGAGCGCGACCCTGTTCTTCGATCCAGTTTGTAAGCAGCCCTACGACACCAGGACGTTGCTGCAGCAGGCTATGGGTGGGACGGAAGCGACGGTGACCCGCGTTGGCGACGCACTCGAAGCGTTGGTCGTGCAGCACAACCGCACCGAGGCCTATGGCCGCTACCAGCCGCCGCAGAAGACTCCCGAAATTACGAGTGTGGTCATCAATCGCGACTCGCGCGCACTTTCCCGGGTGCGCGATCTCTATCCGAACGCACGCGTCTACCTGTGGCTACACGATCAACTCAGGCCGGGCTCGAAACGCGCCCGCTGGCTCGCCTCCACAGCTGATCTGATGCGGGAGATGGCGGTGACGATTGTCTGCGTTTCGGACACGCAGCGGCGTGGGGTCGAGGCCGCGCTGCGCACCATGCGGATCGGGGACCTGCGGACGCAAACCATCTACAATCCGATCGACGATGCGCTGGTACCCGACGGCTCACCGGTCGAAACGAGCAAGCTCGTGTTCTTTTCCTCACCCAACAAGGGGCTGAAGTTCACGCTGGACGCCTTTCGCGCGATGCGGCGGAAGATGCCGGATCTGCGACTGGTCGTGGGCAACCCCGGCTACAAGATCCGCAAATCCGTCCTCATCGACGGTGTCGAGTATCTCGGGCCGCAGCCGCACGCCCGTATGCTCACGGAAGTGCGGACGGCCCTGTGCACATTCATTCCGAACTTCGTCATCCCCGAGACTTTCGGCCTCGTGTTTGCCGAGTCGAACGCCATTGGCACGCCGGTGTTGACGCATGACTGCGGTGCCGCTGTTGAGGTTATCGGCGATCGTGCCCAGACCCTACCTGTTACGGCGCCGGCCCGTGTGTACGAGACGCTCCTCCACAATGTGTCGCCGGGATGGCGGGCAGGTCCGGCGCGCGTTGCCGAGGCGTTGGGGATGTTTGATGTCTATACGGAGCGGATTCGCGCGTGGCGGGCCGGTGGGCGGCCGAGCGTTGGCCCGGATCCGCGCTTCCGGCTGGCGGTGGTCACGGAGCAGTGGCGGAGGCTGTTGGCGGGGTGATTGGGCGCCGTTCGGCGCGCGCCGGCGCCTCGAGTCAGGTCTCCTTCTGCTTCAGCAGCGTCAGCCAGGTTTCGAACACTGTGCTCATTGGGATCTCATCCAGCCGCTTGAATGTCGGCGGGCCTCCAATACCGATGACCGGCGAGCCGGACGAGCTTCGCGGCAGCCACTGCGCCTGGGGCTGGCCTCCAAACAACACCACGAGCGGCAAGCCCAGCGCCGCGGCGGCGTGAGCGGGTCCGGTGTCCACGGAGATCATGCTGTGCGCGGACGCGCATAGCGCGAGTAGCCGCTCCATTGGTAACTCAGCGGCGAATACCGACTTCGGCAGATTCAGGGCCGCGTGTATCCAACCTAGCAGCAGTGTTTCCCGCGGCGCCCCACATAACACGATCGCGGCTTCGGGCATGTGTGAGTGGACATTTCTCAGGAGCTCGGCCCAACGCTCGATCGGCCACGCCTTGTCATCGAGAGGGGAGACCTTGAGTTTGCTCCCGCGCATTGTCCGCCGATTACCCGGCTGCACCAGGACGAGTGGTCGGCCCGACCACCCCTGCGCGGCGATCCACGCGTCGCAATCCGCACGTGCCGCGGCCGATACTTCGAGACGCGGCGTGCACAACGGAGGAGGCGCCGTCGGCCACGGATAATCGCTCTCGCGCAACGCTGGAGGTGTCAGGCGCCCAAAGCTCACCAGCCGGTCGACCCAATGCACGTCGCGACAGCTCGCTTCCTCGGTGATGAATAGGCAGCGGGCCGGATCAGTGCCACTCCAAGTCAACAGTCGGCGGATCCTGGTGAGCTTGCGGGGGTCGGTCTCGCACACGTACACGGGGTCGGCGCGATTCCGGCGCAGAGCCCGTAACGCGCGCCACCACGCCGCATCGAACAGGAACGGCGTGTAGCGGCGTATGCAGTTCACCTGCGAGACGTCACGGTGAGTCCGATAGATCTCCTCGGTAAATGTACCCGCTCCCACGAGACGGCACGGACTTCCGTAGCGCCGGTGAAGAATATCGAGCAGCGTGCTCAGGAGAATCATGTCGCCGACCCGGCCGAACCAGATAACGATCGGTTGCCGGGCCGGCGCTGCCGGGTTGTGTGACATCCGCCCAAGCTTACGGAGGTTGCGACCGGCTGGCACCTCTTGTTGTGGGGCCCACGAAGCTGTCGCTCGTACTTCGTTCCTCGGCCGTGAGAAGGCCGAGCTTCTCGAGCCGTGCTTCGATCGCGCGCACGGTGCGACCGTGTCGTGCCGCGATGCTCGGCAACGGGTCGCCGGACTTGAATGCCGCGACTAGCGTGTTCTCCTCTTCGTCGCGCCACGCGCGACCCACGTTACCGGGAAGTTGTGCTCGTCGCTGTGCGCGAGCTGCTGTCTGCTCCAATGCCGCGACGCCTGCCAGCAGCGCTCGCAGAATATCAGCGTGTTGCAGAATCGTACCGGGAGGCAGTTCCTCGCCAGTCAGGGGATCGACGCCCTGGACGAGTGCTTGAAGAATGTGGCGGGCCCGCTGTTCCTTCATGGGAATCCATCCTTGGTTTTGGTGACGCGCTCATTCTGGGTCGCGCGCACCTGCACTCGCTAGAGCAAGAGGTTCCGCGTTTATGCAGATTTGGGCGGGCGACGCCGCGCGCTTATTCAGCTAGCATCCAACGCTTTAACGGATGACGCTTTCTCAGGAGTCCGCTGCGCATGCGCGCCTTCGCCTGGTTTCTCGGACTGTTTCTCGTAGCCTTCGCCGTGGTCGCGGTCTTCGCGTATCCGGCGTGGCTGCTGTTACATCCTCATTTCGATTTCCCGTTTCATCGCATTGGCGAGCGCATCGGAATGGTGGGGCTGCTGGTGGGCTTCCTGCTGGTGTCGCGTCGGCTCGGACTGGCGGACCGTGCGAGCCTGGGATACGGGGCGCCGCGGCGTGAGTTTCTACGCGAGTGGGGCCTCGGGCTCGTGCTGGGCGTGGCGACCATGTTGGGCGTGGTGGGGCTCATGGCGGCGCTCGGCGTGTTGGAATGGCGTAGTGACGCCGTGTTCGGCGTGGCCCCCTTGGCGAAGCTGGTCGGAGCGCGTTTGCTGAGCGGGCTGGCCGTCGCGCTCATCGAGGAGACGTTTATCCGTGGTGCCATGTTCACCGCGATTCAGCGCGAGTCGGGCACGCGCACCGCCGTCATCCTGACCTCGGTCCTGTATTCGGCGAGTCACTTTTTCGGGAAGGTTCGCATCCCGGCGGACCAGGTCACGGCGTGGGGCGGTGTTGATCTCCTGGCCGGAACGCTACACGCGTTCTCGGACCCGCTCGGTATTGCGGACGCGTTTCTATGCCTGGCTGCGGTCGGAGCCGTGCTGGCAATTATCCGCGCGACGACCGGCAATATCGCCGCGGGCCTCGGCCTGCACGCGGGGTGGGTGTGGGTGATGTTGGTCGCGCATGAACTGACGACTCCCGCGAACGCATCCCCGCTGCGGTTCCTGCTGAGCCAGTTCGATGGCTTCGTGGGCTGGCTGGTGCTGGCGTGGACGGTCCTGATGGGGTTGGGGCTGCGGTGGTTCTACGCGAGCCGTCGTGATCGGATCCGCGCGCCCGCGCCGGGCTGAGCCGCTACGTCAGCCTGATCGGTGCCAGCCGCGTCGCTCGAGTACCCGCGCCCAGTGCGCGCCGGCAATCGGCACGGCTCCGACGCCACCCACGCCGCTCCTAATTCAACTGCTCCGTCTTAAACCCATCCTTCCGCAGCAACTCCAGCAACCCCCCGTTGCCGACCAGGTGCAACGCCCCCACCACGACAAAGTAGTTATCCTTGTCGTGTAACAGCTTCTGGATCTGCGGCTCCCAGTGCTTGTTGCGATTGGTGACGAGAGACTGGTAGAGCGCCGGGAACTGCTTGTATTCATCGCTGAGCAGCGCCGCCAGCTTGGCGGCATCGCCGGCGCGCCACGCTGTGACGACGGCCTGGGTGTCGCTGCCGACGTCGTGCAGGTCGTTCACGACCAGGTCGAGAAACTTCGCCTGCTGCTCTGGAGTGAGCGCCTCGAAGAACCCGAGTTGCTCCTCCAATGTTTCCAGCCCCGCGGTGGGTTTCCCGTCCGCCTGGGCGCGGTGCTCGAGCTGTTGCTCGACGCCCGACTCCGAATCGAAACCGTCCTTCGCGTACTGCAACTCCATGAGCTGCAATCCCAACACCCACGGTGCGAACTGATTGACCATCTCCATCGGCACGCCGAGGCGCGTGGCTTCCGTGCTCACTCGCTGATAGCGCGCATCACCGATGGCTTTCTTGAGACTACTGCCTTCCGGAAGCATGCCGTGCTCGGCCATCCATCCAGCCGCCGCCATCGGGTCGACTTTACCGAGATCGAGCTCCATCACCAGCGTGCGCGAGCCCGCGTACGCGCGATCGAATGCAGTTGGAAGCGCCGAGTCGCCCGCCTTCAGAAGGTGGACAGAGCCCGCGAGATAGACGGTGTTATGGTCGCCGTGGATAGCCCAGACCGGACTAGCCGCGTGAGCCGCTGTCAGGCAGCCGAGGAGACCGAGCGTAAGGAATCGGCGGCACGTTTTTCGACCCACACAACCTCCGTAATCAGCGAGCCGTCCGGGCGAAGCTCCAGCGTACGATAAGCCGGCGGCTGCCGGTCTACCGCGAAATCTGCCGCATGTGGCAGAAATTGCGCGCACGTGGACGGTGTGGCCAACAGGCGCACTCCCTTGCGTAATCCCTCGAAGTTCTGGTGCACGTGGCCCCAGACGATCGCTTTGACGTTACGGTGCCGGTCGATGGTTTGCAAAAATTCCGCGGAATTCTCCAGGCCCACGCGGTCGAGCCAGCGGCTGTCCATGGCGACCGGATGGTGATGCAGGCAGACCATGCAATGGCGGTTGCCCGCGGTGGCCAGTCCCTCCTCCAATTCCGCCAGGGTTTGTGGGCTGAGGCGACCGCTTGCGGAACCCGGGATGCTGCTGTCGAGCAGTACGATTCGCCAGTTCCCCAGGTCAAAGAAACCCCCGACCACGAAGGGCGCCCGGTTCAGCTCGCGGCGCATGGCCGCGGGCTCGTCATGATTGCCGGGAAGGCAGAGGACCGGCATACCCAGGGAGTTGAACAGACGGTTGAAGTGTGCGTAACCGACCGGGTCGTCCTGCACGATGTCGCCAGTTACCAGCAGTGCGTGTGGTGGCCAATCGCGCGCCTGTGCCAGGGCAAGCGTCGCCGTAAGCGCGGGTAGCGTTGCTATCCCACGAAGTGATTCCGTCTCGCTGCCGTAAAGGTGCGGGTCGGTGAAGTGAACGAGACGCAATACACTCTTGTCCATTGTAAGCCTGCGGCATACCGTCGCTAAAAAGGACCACCTCGGACTGACCTCGGTTCCTTTGGATCTGAAGTCCAACGGCCGCGGAAATCGTAACCGAAGGCCCAGGGTCTGCTGCAGTGAACTAGGTCGCTTGATGGGACTCCAAAACCGAGGGCATGACGCAGTACGCGCTCGGTAGTCGCATAATGTGAACCCGCCCACGCGAGTCGCTCGCGATTAAGTCGTGCCGTATGGAACATCGAGCATAACGCGACATTGAGCATCCCCGGCGTCTAGTGGAAAATGCGCGGCTCTTGCGCACAGGCGCTCAACGCCTGAAACGCCCCCGCCACCTAAAATCCCGAAGAACTGCATGACTACACGCCGCGAGCTCGCCAATACCCTCCGCGCACTCTCCATGGACGCCGTACAGCGCGCCAATTCGGGTCATCCAGGCATGCCCATGGGCATGGCCGACATTGCGCAAGTTCTGTGGGGCGACTTTCTCAAGCACAATCCTGGCAATCCCCTCTGGGTCGACCGCGACCGCTTCGTGCTTTCGAACGGTCACGGCTCGATGCTGCTGTACTCGCTCCTGTATCTGACGGGGTACCCGCTCGGTCTCGAGGAGATCAGGAATTTCCGCCAGTTCGGCAGCCGTACGGCGGGACATCCGGAACACGAGCCGGCGCTCGGCATCGAGACCACCACCGGGCCGCTCGGGCAGGGACTCGCCAACGCGGTCGGCATGGCGCTTGCGGAAAAGATGCTCGCCGCGCAGTTCAATCGACCGGGGTTGGAAATCGTCGATCATTTCATCTATGCGTTTGCCGGCGACGGCTGCCTCATGGAGGGCATCTCGCACGAGGCGTGTTCCTTCGCGGGCCGCCACGGGCTGGGCAAGCTCATTGTTTTTTACGACGACAATGGCATCTCCATCGACGGCAAAGTCCAGGGGTGGTTTGCCGACGACACGGCGAAGCGATTCGAGGGCTATCACTGGCACGTGGTCCCGAACGTCGATGGTCATAATCCGGAGGCGTTGCTGGCTGCGATCCAGGCTGCCCGTGCCGAGACGTCCCGTCCGTCGCTGATCTGTTGCAAAACCATCATCGGTTGGGGCGCTCCGAATAAACAGGGAACCTCCGCAACTCACGGTGAGGCGCTCGGTGCGGACGAAGTGGCGGCCGCGCGCAAGACGCTCAACTGGCCCTACGAGCCGTTTGTCGTGCCGGACGAGCTGCGCGGGGCTTGGGATCACCGCCGCCAGGGCGCCGCGGCCGAGGCTTCGTGGCGTGAGCTCTTCGGTCGCTATCGGACGGCGCATCCGGAGCTGGCCCGGGAATTCGATCGCCGTGCGCGGGGCGAGCTGGCGCAAAGCTGGAAAGACACGGCAGCGCAGACACTCGACGCCATGCTCAAACAGACCGCGCCGCAGGCCACCCGGCAGTCCTCGCAGGCCGTGTTGAACCTGATAGGTCCCGCGTTGAGCGAGATCTTCGGCGGCTCCGCCGACCTGACTCCCTCCAACAACACGATGTTCAAGGGTGCCCGCACCATCACCGCCGCGGATGCGAGCGGCAACTACATGCATTACGGAGTGCGCGAGTTCGGCATGACGGCCATGATGAATGGCATCGCCCTGCATGGCGGATTCATACCCTACGGTGGCACATTCCTCGTATTTTCCGACTATGCGCGTAACGCGATCCGGCTCGCATGTCTGATGAGCGCGCGCGTCGTGCTCGTCTACACACACGACTCGATCGGTCTCGGTGAGGATGGCCCGACGCACCAACCCGTCGAGCATCTCACCGCCCTGCGCGCCATCCCGAACATGAGCCTGTGGCGGCCCTGTGATGCAGCGGAATCGGCGGTCGCCTGGATCGCGGGGATCGAGCGTCACGGCCCCACGGCACTCATTCTCACTCGGCAACCCTTGCCGCAGCAGCCGCGCACCTCCCAGCAGGTCGCAAATATCCGCCGGGGTGGCTATACGCTCATCGACAGCGGCGGCACGCCGGAATGCATCGTGATCGCCACCGGCTCCGAGGTCGGAATCGCCGCGGAGGCGGTCAACAAGCTGAATTCCGATGGCCGGCGCGTACGCCTGGTCTCGATGCCCTCGACCGATGCTTTCGATGCCCAGGACGAGGCCTACCGGGAGGGCGTCCTGCCCCGGGCGGTGCGGAAGCGGCTGGCCGTCGAGGCGGGCGCTACGCCCTCCTGGTGGCGTTACGTGGGCTTGGACGGCCAGGTGCTCGGCATCGACCGCTTCGGCGCCTCAGGGAAGTTTTCGGACGTGTATCCACACTTCGGCTTCACCGCCGATAATATCGCTCGACACATAAGCGAACTGCTCAAGTTCCCGAATTAACGACTAGGAGAGGAATAGAGGTCATGGCAATAAAGGTCGGTATCAACGGTTACGGGCGTATCGGACGCAACGTTTTACGCGCGCTGTACGAGGGGAAGCGCACGGGGGAGATCCAGATCGTGGCGCTCAACGACTTGGGCGACGCCAAGACCAACGCTCACCTGACACGTTATGACACGGCGCACGGGAGATTTGACGGCGAGGTGAAAGTCGACGGCGATTCCATGGTCGTGAACGGCGACCGCATTCGCGTGCTCGCCGAGCGGGACCCGTCGAAACTGCCCTGGGGCGATCTCGGAGTCGAGTACGTGCTCGAGAGCACGGGCCTGTTCACGTCCAAGGCGAAAGCAAGCGCTCACATCAAGGGTGGGGCAAAAAGGGTCGTCATCTCCGCGCCAGGCGGCGACGATGTTGACGCCACTATCGTCTACGGCGTGAACCACAACGTGTTGAAGAGCGGCTTCACCGTCATCTCCAACGCCTCGTGCACCACGAACTGTCTGGTCCCCGTCGCCAAGGTGCTGCATGACGAGATCGGTATCGTTGCCGGCCTCATGACGACCATTCATTCCTACACCAACGACCAGGTGTTGACCGACGTCTTTCATTCCGACCTGCGCCGCGCGCGTTCTGCGACGATGTCGCAGATCCCGACCAAGACGGGCGCCGCCGCCGCCGTCGGGCTCGTGATGCCGGAACTGAAGGGCAAGCTCGATGGCCTTTCGATTCGCGTTCCGACCATCAACGTGTCGCTCGTCGATCTCACCTTCACCGCAAAGCGCGCCACGTCTGTCGAGGAAGTCAACAAGCTGATGCGCGCGGCAGCGACTTCCGCGAATCTCAAGGGCGTGCTCGCCTACACCGAGGAGCCGCTCGTATCGAGCGACTTCAACCACGACCCCCATTCATCGATCTTCGATGGGTCGCTGACAAAGGTCATCGAGGGCACTCTGGTGAAGGTTTTCGCCTGGTACGACAACGAGTGGGGCTTCTCGAATCGCATGCTCGACACCACGCTCGCGTGGTCGAAAGTGTCATGAAAGTCCTGCGGATGACGGACACCGACCTGCGTAACAAGCGGGTCCTGATCAGGGAAGATCTCAATGTGCCGGTGCAGGGCGGCGCGGTCACGAGCGACGCGCGGATTCGCGCGGCGCTCCCGACCATTCGCTACGCACTCGACCAGCATGCGAAGGTGTTCATCCTTTCGCACCTCGGGCGACCCGAAGAGGGAAAGTACGACGAGTCGCTGTCGTTGCAACCGGTGGCCGTGAGGTTGTCGGAACTGCTCGGCAAGCCGGTGCCGCTGCGTAAGGATTGGCTCGACGGGGTCGATTGCCCGCCGGGCAGTGCGGTTCTGTGCGAGAACGTCCGTTTCAACAAAGGCGAGAAGAAAGATAAGGAAGACCTGGCGCGCAAAATGGCGGCGCTGTGCGACGTGTTCGTGATGGACGCGTTCGGCACGGCTCATCGCGCGGAGGCGAGCACCCACGGCGTGGCTCGCTTCGCGAATGTCGCCTGTGCGGGTCCGTTGCTGGTGGGTGAGCTCGAAGCGCTCGAGCGCGCGCTCGAGAAGCCGGCGCGGCCGTTGGTCGCGATTGTCGGCGGCTCAAAAGTCTCCACCAAGCTGACGGTGCTCGAATCGCTGCTCGAGAAGGTTGACAAGCTCATCGTGGGGGGTGGCATTGCCAACACCTTTCTCGCGGCTACCGGCGTAGGTGTCGGGAAGTCGCTGCACGAGGCGGAAATGCTCGATGTCGCGCGGCGGCTCATCGACAAGGCGCGGGCGCGCGGCACGGAAATTCCGTTGCCGACCGACGTGGTGGTCGCGAAAGAGTTCGCCGCTACCGCACATGCGGACGTACGGTCCATCCATGACGTGCGTCCCGATGAGATGATTCTCGACATCGGTCCGGATTCCGCGGACCGCTGCGGCGAGAGCCTGACGTCGGCGGGAACCATTATCTGGAACGGACCCGTTGGCGTGTTCGAGTTTGAGCAGTTTGGTGAAGGCACTCGCGTGATCGCGCAGGCCATTGCGCGCAGCAAGGCATTTTCGCTGGCCGGCGGCGGCGACACCCTGGCCGCCATCGAGAAATACGGTATCGAGGACGGTATCTCGTACATCTCAACCGGCGGCGGCGCGTTCCTGGAGTTCGTGGAGGGAAAGCCCCTCCCAGCGGTCGTCGCGCTAGAAGATCGCGCGCGCGGGTGATATACCAAGCGCGAAGCGCATGGAAATCAATTTATGTTGAGACGTACGAAGATTGTAGCCACCGTTGGTCCGGCGACGGATGACTTGAGCGTGATGGTCGGAATGATGCGTGAGGGCATCGACGTGGTGCGGCTCAACGCCTCCCACGGCACCGTCGACGACCGCCGGCGCCGCCTCGCCCTGGTGCGCGAGGCCGCCCGGATTAGCGATCGATGCGTTGGCATTCTCCTCGACCTCGGCGGACCGAAGATCCGTATCGAGGGCTTCCGTGAGGGGAAGGTCATGTTGAAGGAAGGGCAGCCCTTCACGCTCGACACGGCGCTCGACCCAAAAGCGGGCACGATCGACGCCGTAGGCGTCGCTTACAAGGATCTGCCGAAAGACGTCACCGCGGGTGACGTACTGCTGTTGAACGACGGCCAGATCGTGCTGGATGTCGATAGCGTCAGCGGCACGAAAATCGACACCCACGTGCGGGTAGGCGGCGAGCTGTCCGACCGCAAGGGCGTGAATCGCCAGGGCGGCGGTATTTCGGCGCCCGCGCTCTCCGATAGAGATCGCGAGGACATCAAGTTCGGCGCGCAGGAGGAAGTTGATTACATCGCGGTATCGTTCGCGCGCGACGCGGCCGATATCGAGCAGGCGCGCGCACTCGTCCGTGAGGCGGGCGGCGACGCGCGAATCGTGGCCAAGATCGAGCGCCACGAAGCGATCACCAACCTGCAGGGAATCATCGATGCCACGGACGTGGTGATGGTGGCCCGCGGCGACCTGGGCGTGGAGATGGGCTACGCCGAGCTCACCGGCTTGCAGAAAACCATCATCCACCAGAGCCGCGCCCGCAATCGCGTGGTGATCACGGCGACGCAGATGATGGAGTCCATGATCCAGAATCCGGCGCCGACGCGTGCCGAGGTGAGCGACGTGGCCAATGCGGTCATGGACGGCACCGACGCGGTGATGCTCTCGGCGGAGACGGCGGCGGGCCGCTACCCCGTGAAAGTCGTGCAAGCGATGTCCGAAGTCATCGAGGGCGCGGAGAAATATCAACTGACCCACGCGCGCTCACGTCATCGCGTCGAGGGGCAGTTCAAGGGCACCGAGGAAGCGATCGCGATGGCCGTCATGTACACGGCCAACCACATGAAGGTGCGGGCGATCGTCGCGCTGACCGAGACGGGCGCCACTCCTCTGTGGATGTCACGTATCCGCTCGGATATCCCCGTGTATGCATTCACTCGCCACGAGGCGACGCGCCGCCGCGTAACAATTTACCGGGGCGTGTACCCGGTTATATTCGACGTCACCAAGAATGACTCCACCGAAGACCTCTATCGGGCGATCTTCACGCGCCTGTTGGAGCTGCAGCTGGTGAAGAGCAACGACCTCGTGATCCTGACGAAGGGCGAGTTGTCGGGCGCCACGGGAGGCACGAACTCGATGCAGATTCTCAAGGTCTCGTTGGCGACCTAGGAGCTGAGGCACCCGTTGCGGCTCAAACACTACATTATCGTAGCCGTCGCGGTACTGGTGCTGCTGCCGCTTGCCATCGTGCATGGTGTGCTGCGAGCGTCGTTGCCAAAGCTCGATGGAACCTTCGCGGCCAAAGGTCTGACGGCGCCGGTAAAAATTGAGCGGGATGGGCTCGGTGTCCCCACGCTGACCGCGGCTAATCGCGTCGACCTCGCCTATGCCACGGGCTTCGTTCACGGTCAGGATCGCTTTTTCGAGATGGACCTGTCGCGGCGGCTGGCCGCGGGCGAGCTGTCCGAATTGTTTGGCGCGGTGGCGGTTGAGCAGGACAAACAGACCCGCCTGTTTCATTTCCGTAAAGTCGCCCGCGCCGTGATCGAAGCGGCACCCCCGGAGCAACGCGCTGTCCTGGAAGCCTACGCTCGCGGCGTGAACGGCGGTTTGGCGGAACTGCGCAGCCGACCCTGGGAATACTGGGTACTCGGCGCACCTCCGGTCGAGTGGCGGCCCGAGGACACCATCCTGGTCGAGCATTCCATGTGGTGGGATCTGCAGGCCAACGGGCTGCAGCGTGAGCTGTTGCGGCGTGAGATCAATGCGCGTATCGGCGGGAAAGAGTGCGACGCGGGTTGGAAGTGCGGACTGCGGTTCTTTTATCCGGCGCGGACCGAGTGGGATGCGCCGGATGGCGTGGCTACGGGGCCGGGTGGAGGGGTGGCGACGGCTTCGGACATTGTGCCGCCGCCGGCGGGAATCCCTGGACCGGATGTGTTGGATGTGCGCGCGGCCACGGCCGCAACGACAGGCCATGGCGCGGCGACTGCGGCGTCCGGCGGCGTACCGGCGTCTGTCGCCGGCCCGGGCGTTATGGGTATTCCGCCCGCTTTCGGCATTCCAGCCGGCACCGCCGCGGGTGACAGTATTCACGACGTCGGCAGCAACAACTGGGCAATCGCAGGCCGCCTGACCACGACCGGTGCGGCGCTCGTCGCGAGCGATATGCATCTCGGGCAACGCGTCCCGACTCTCTGGTATCACACCCGGCTGCGCACTACCGGAACTGCCTCCGAGCCGGCGTTGGATCTTACCGGCGTCACGTTGCCTGGAGCCCCACTGCTCGTCGCCGGGTCGAATGGCCACATCGCCTGGGGCTTTACCAACAGCTACGGCGACTGGCTGAATGTGGAGCTCGTGCCGTGCACCTCCGTTGGCGAGAACGAGCTGCATACGGCCTCGGGTGTCGTGCCGTTATCGGTGGAGCGCGAGGAGATCCATGTAAAAGGCGCCCCGCCGGTCGTGGAGGAAGTCAGAACGGGTGCCGCAGGCATCTTGTTGCGCGCGGAGCCGGAGCGGCAGATGTGTTGGTTCGGAGCATGGCTCGCCATGTTACCAGCCGCTACGAATATGAATCTCATCAGCCTGGAGCGCGCGACCTCGGTCGATGAGGCCCTGGCTCTCGCGCCGGGCGTGGGTATCCCGCACCAGAACTTTGTGGTGGGTGACCGTGAGGGTCACATCGGATGGACCATCTACGGGCGGATTCCGACGGACATCGGCGCCGAGCGCGCGAATGGACACTCACCCTGGACGACGGCCGAAACTCATCCGCGTATCGTCGACCCCGCGGTAGGCCGCATCTGGACCGCCAACGCGCGTGTGACCGACGACGAGCGGCAGGAGGCCGCGATCGGCGGAGACCTCGCCTCACTCGGCTCCGAATATGACCTCGGCGCCCGGGCGCGCCAGATCCGCGACGATCTGGCCGCAATCGACGGCCCGGCGACCCCCGCGGACATGCTGCGAATCCAACTCGATGACCGTGCGATCTTTCTGACACGCTGGCACGATTTCCTGTTGCAGCTCATCGATGACAACAGTGTGCGCGATCATCCACGGCGGGCTGAATTCAAGAAGCAGCTCGAGGGTTGGCAGGGTCGCGCCTCCATCGACTCGGTCGCCTATCGCCTGGTGCGCGGCTACCACTCCCGCGTGGAGCAGGCGGTGTGGGAGATGATCGCGCGCGCCATGAAGATTCCGCCCCAGGACAGTCCCATCCTGCCCTCGCAGTTCGAGGCGCCCCTGTGGCAGCTGGTGCACGAGCAGCCGCTGCACATGCTCGCGGCGGACTATCCCAGCTGGCGTGATTTTCTGCTGGCCACGCTCGATGCCACCATCGCAGATTTCGACAAGAGCTGCGGTCCCGGGCTGGATCATTGCACCTGGGGCTCTCGCAAGGTCGTGCGCATCCAGCACCCGATATCCCACGGGCTGCCGTTCCTGGCGCCCTTGTTGGACATGCCCGTGATCGAGTTGCCGGGCGATCACGACATGCCGCGGGTGCAGGATGGCGCGTTCGGGGCTTCCGAGCGTTTCGGTGTTTCCCCGGGCCACGAAGACCAGGGTTACTTCCACATGCCGGGCGGCCAGAGTGGCCACCCCCTGTCGCCCTACTACCGGGCCGGTTTTCTCGAATGGGCACATGGGCAGCCGCTGCCGTTCCTGCCCGGAAACGCCGAGCACACACTCACCTTGCAGCCGGATTAGACTCCAGCCCATGAACGCGCGCTTTACCGGCACCGAACGCTATATCGCCACCGAAGACCTCATGATGGCGGTCAACGCCGCGATCACGTTGGCGCGGCCTCTCCTCATCAAGGGCGAGCCGGGTACCGGCAAGACGCAGCTTGCCCAGGAGATCGCCCACTCGCTCGGCTGCCCCCTGTACGAGTGGCACATCAAATCGACCAGCAAAGCACAGCAAGGGCTCTACGAATACGACGCGGTTTCGCGCCTACGGGATTCGCAGCTGGGCGATGCTCGCGTGCACGACATCCGCAACTACATCCTGAAGGGGCGGTTGTGGGAGGCGTTCGAATCGGAAGTGCGGCCCGTGCTGCTCATTGATGAGATCGACAAGGCCGACATCGAGTTTCCGAACGATCTGCTGCGAGAACTCGATCGGATGGAGTTTTTTGTCTACGAGACGCGCGAGCTCATCCAGGCGCGCCATCGTCCGATCATTCTCATCACCAGCAACAATGAGAAGGAGTTGCCGGATGCTTTCCTGCGGCGCTGCTTCTTCCACTACATCCGCTTCCCGGACGCCGCCACCATGCGCTCGATCGTCGACGTGCATTTCCCGGGACTGAAAAAGGAGTTGCTGTCGGAAGCGCTGTCGGTGTTCTTCGACGTGCGTGAGACGCCGGGTCTGAAGAAAAAGCCCTCCACCTCCGAGCTGCTCGACTGGATCAAGTTGCTGCTGGCCGAGGACATCGATCCCGCCATCCTGCGCGGCGCCGATCCGAAGAAGACCATTCCGATCCTGCACGGCGCGCTGCTCAAGAACGAGCAGGATGTGCACCTGTTCGAGCAGTTGGTGTTTCTCAACCGCCGCTCGCGCTGATCCCTCCCCATGCTGGTGAACTTCTTTTTCGAGTTGCGCCAGAGCGGTGTGCCGGCCACCGTCACCGAATTCCTGACCCTGCTGGAGGCCCTGCGTGAGCGCGTCGCCTCGGTATCGGCCCAGGACTTTTACTATCTGGCGCGGCTGTGTCTCGTGAAGGACGAGCGCCACTTCGATCGCTTCGATCGGGTGTTCGCGGAAACATTCGCGGGCGCCGAGAAACTGTTCGAGCAGTTGGTCGTGCAAGTGCCCGCGGAGTGGTTGCAGGCGCTCGGCGAGCGCACGCTGTCGGAGGAAGAGAAGCGCAAGATCGAAGCGCTCGGTGGCTGGAATAAGCTGCTCGAGACGTTGCGCGAGCGACTGCGCGAACAGAAGGAACGGCACGAGGGCGGTAGCAAGTGGATCGGCACCGGCGGGACTTCACCCTTCGGCGCGAATGGCTACAACCCCGAGGGCATCCGGATCGGGCAACAGGGCTCACGTAACCGTCGCGCGGTGAAAGTGTGGGACCAGCGCGAGTCCCGCAATTTCGACGATACCGTCGAGCTCGGCACGCGCAACATGAAGATGGCTTTGCGCAAGCTGCGCAAGTTCGCGCGCGAGGGCGCGCCCGACCTGTTGGACCTCGACGGCACGATCGACGCCACCGCGCGTAATGCGGGGCTTCTGGATCTGAAGCTCATGGCCGAGCGTCGCAACGCTGTGAAGGTGTTGCTCTTTCTCGATGTCGGCGGCTCGATGGACGATCACGTCCGGATCTGCGATGAGCTGTTCTCGGCCGCGCGTAGCGAATTCAAGCACCTGGTGCATTATTACTTCCACAATTTCCTCTACGAGAACCTGTGGCAGGACAACCGGCTGCGGTCGTCGTCGCTCATGCCGACCACACAGGTGTTGCGCACGTACACGAATGACTATCGCGTCATTCTCGTTGGCGATGCCACCATGAGCCCCTACGAGATCGTCCAACCTGGTGGCAGTGTGGATCATTGGAACAAGGAAGCGGGTGCCGTCTGGATGCAACGTCTGTGCGCGAGATTTCCACGTCTCGTCTGGTTGAATCCCGAGCCGGTCGATCGCTGGGATTACACCTCGTCGGTGAAGATCACGCGCGAGCTGATCGGTGATCGCATGTTTCCCGTAACCCTGGAGGGATTGGATCGCGCCATCAAGGAGTTGCGGCGGCCAATGACACGCGCCGCGCCGATGTCTGTCTGATGGACGGCTCCGCCGAACCACAACGCAGGCGGCCCGCCCGTCAGACGGTCGGGCTGGTGCTCACCGGCGGCGGCTCACGCTCGGCGTACCAGGTTGGCGTGCTGCTCGCTCTGACGGAAATGCTCCCGCGGGCACGCAATCCTTTCCAGGTCATCGTCGGTACTTCGGCCGGCGCAATCGCGGCGGCCGTGCTGGCCGCCGAAGCTCACCAGTGGCGCCGCGCGGTCCTGGGCCTGGAGCGTGTCTGGGCCAACTTTCATTCAGCCCAGGTTTTTCACGTCGATCCCGTGCACATGTTGCGCGCCGGTTTGCATTGGGTGTTGGCGCTGGCCTCGGGGGGTGTCCTGCTGTCACCTCCCAAGGCGATGCTCGACAACTCGCCGTTGCGCGAGCTGTTGGGTGTGCATGTCGACTGCGCTGGTATCCGTCGCAGTATCGCGCGCGGCCATTTGCGCGCCTTCGCGCTCTGTGCCACGAGCTACGTAAGCGGTAATTCCGTTGCGTTCTATGACGGCATCGAATCCATCAAGGACTGGTCCCGCGTACAGCGCCTCGGACGGCGTGCCGAAGTGACTCTCGATCACCTGTTGGCGAGCTCGGCGATCCCGATGCTGTTTCCGCCCATGCGGCTGGGCGATGAATATTTCGGCGACGGTGCCATGCGCCAGTTGAATCCGCTGAGTCCCGCGATCCATCTCGGCGCCGATCGACTGCTGGTGATCGGTGTGCGCGCGCGGCGCGATGCCGGCGTGGCGCCCAATCGAACCCATATCTCCATGCCTTCGCCGGGCGAGATCTTCGGTTACATGCTCGATACCTTGTTCACCGACCAGATCTACGGCGATCTCGAACAACTCGAGCGCATGAACCAGCTCGCCGCGTCCTCGGCCCCCGAGGCTCGCGGTATTCAGCACGTCGAGACACTGATGCTGGCGCCGAGCGTCGATCCTCGCGAGATCGCGTCCCGTCACACCAATGACATTCCGGGCGGGCTGCGCGCGCTGTTGCGTGTTATTGGCGGACGCGACGCCTCGGGTTACCAGCTCGCCAGCTATCTTACCTTCGAGACCGGGTACACTCGGGCTCTGATCGAGCTCGGTTATCGTGATGCGATGCAGGCGCGCTCCGCCATCATGGCGTTCATGAGCGGTGAGAAGCTGCCGCCGGTGTTGACGTCACCTGGTGTGGCACAGGCAACATAGAGCTGTGCCGGGCGGTGATGTTCGTGAAGTCTTTGCCGAACAATTCCGCCAGCCGCTCGACGATGTAGACCGAGCGATGTTGCCCCCCCGTACAGCCGACCGCGACCGTCAGGTAGCCGCGGTTGCTCGCCTGGTACTCGGGGATGCGGGCCCGGATGAAGCGCTCGATGTCGGCGATCAGTGTCGCGACATTCGTGTTCGCCTCCAGGAACCGGATGACCTCGGGGTCCCGGCCAGTGAGGTTGCGCAGGCCGGGCTCCCAGTACGGGTTCGGCAACGAGCGGGCGTCAAAAACGAAGTCGGCATCGCCCGGTAGGCCGTACTTGAAACCGAAGGATTCGAAGGTGATGGACAGGCGACCCGCGGCGCGCTGCTCGACGCGTTTATGGATGATGTCACGTAGCGCGTGCACCCCCATCTTCGACGTATCTATGACGAGGTCCGCCGAGTAGACGATCGGTTCGAGGAGTTGCCGCTCCAGGGCCATGGCCTCACGCAGATCGATGTTATTGCGACTCATCGGGTGTTTGCGGCGGGTTTCCGCAAACCGGCGCAGCAACTCCTCGTCGCTGGCGATCAGAAACACCACTTCGCACTGAATGCCACTGCGGCGCAGCTCGTCGATGAGCTTCGGTACCGAGGCGATCTCAGCCGGTGTGTTGCGTGCGTCGAGGCCGATAGCGGTGCGCTCGTACGTCGATTCGGGGCTGCGCACCGTGTAGGAAATGAAGGGCTTCAGCAGGGCCGCCGGGATATTGTCGATACAATAAAAGCCGAGGTCCTCGAGCATGTGCAGAGCCACGCTCTTTCCGGAACCGGACAGACCGCTGAGAATGAGGATGCGCACGCCCTATGGTTATCCACCCAACGGCACCGCCGCAAGCGGCCCGTGGTGAATAAGAGAACCCGGGCGGGGTTGGCGGCCCCGCCGCGGGATCAGACCCTTGCGCGCAGGCTAACGCCTGCACTCATACCCCGGGGTCGGCCCCCCAGGCCAGCCCGTGCGACGCATGCGTCGCACCCAGTTGCCCCAAGTCCGTGCGCTAGGCGCGCACGACGCGGCGCGCTTCCGCCGCGTGATGATCGCAGTTCTTCTCTTTGTGTTTTTTCAGGCGTCGATCCAGCTTGTCGGTGAGCAGATCGATGGCGGCATACATATTTGCGTCGGTCGCGTCCGCGTGGATGGCGGTTCCGCTTACGTGCAGCGTCGCTTCGGCCTTTTGTCGCAGCTTCTCCACCGTCAGTATGCAGTGCACATCCAGCACCTGATCGTAGTGCCTGCCGATGCGCTCGAGTTTCTTTTCCACATAACCCCGCATTGACTCAGTGACCTCGACGTGATGGCCGGTGACGTTGAGCTGCATAGTCGTCTCCTGTTGCTGACGAGTGTGGACTGACGTTAGGCCGTGCCCCCTTGGGGTTGGGCCCGTTCTTCCTACATCTGCTTTGATCCTGCTCGCTTGCGCTCGTTGGAGGGCGCGATGCCCATGGCCTCGCGGTACTTCGCGACCGTGCGGCGTGCGACCGGTATACCTTCTCCGGACAGGAGTTCGGCGATACGGCCATCGCTGAGGGGGCTTTCCGCGTCTTCCTCCTTGACGAGTTTTTTGATTTTGGCCCGAATGGCCGTCGACGAGGTGCCGGATCCATCCGCACCCTCGACCTGGCTGGAAAAGAAATAACGCAGCTCGAAAACGCCGCGGGGAGTGTGCATGTACTTGCCCGAGGTCACGCGCGAGATAGTCGACTCGTGCATGCTCACGGCTTCGGCGATGTCCTTGAGGATCATCGGCCGCATATGCTCGTCGCCGTGCTCGAGAAACGCCTGCTGCCGCTCGACAATGGAGCGGGCAACCTTGATGAGGGTCTCGTGCCGGATCTCGAGGCTCTTGAGCAACCAGCGGGCTTCCTGCAACTGGGCCCGCATGGTCGCGTGGCTGGCATTGCGCCCGATGAGGCTCGCGTAACTGCTATTCAGGCGGACGCGGGGCAGCGTCGCGGAATTGATTTCAACGGCCCAGCCGTGGTCGGTGCGTCGTACGAATACGTCGGGTACCACGTACTCCGCGGCGCCGGTGCTCACGGTGGAGCCGGGACGCGGATGACAGGACCGTACCAGCGCCAGGGCGCAGGTGATCTCGTCCTCGGTGGCACGGAGCTCGCGCCGTAAGAGTGAGAGCTCCCGCTCCGCGACCAGCTCGAGGTGGTGGCGGGCAATCTCGATGGCGGTATTGAATCCAGGGGTAGCCGGGTCGAGCTGGCGCAACTGCAACTCGATGCATTCGCCGACCGAGCGCGCGCCTATGCCGGGCGGATCGAGCGCCTGTACGCCCGCCAGGGCGGCTTCGACCTCGACGGCGTCGCATTCGACCTCGGGGCGCAGCGTATTCGCGATCTCTTCGAGCGACTCGGTGATGTAGCCGTCGTCACTGATGGCGTCGATGATCGCGCGCGCGATGGCGAACTCGCGGGGCTCGAGTCTCGCCACCTCGAGCTGCCACAAAAGATGCTCTTGCAGAGACTGTCCGGCGGAGTCGGCATATTCCTGCTGCCGCTCGTCGTCGTCACCGCCGCTCCAGGGCGTGTCAGCCGGCCCGACGCTCTGTTCGCCCCAGCCTTCGTCCACCACCTCGACGGTGCTTTCCTGCGCCCGCTCCGGCGCCGGGGTCTCTTCGTGTTCGTGCTCGTTACGCTCGCGTTCGGCGCCGGTCGGCTCTTCCACGGCCTCGAAGACGCCAGTGCCCTCGGATTCCTCCATGGGCTCGAGCATGACGTTCGATTCGAGCAGTTCCCGGATATGGGCCTGGAGCTCGAGTGCGGGCAGTTGCAGGAGTCGGATGGCCTGCTGCAGCTGCGGGGTCATGGTCAATTGCTGACCCAGCCGGAGCTGCAGGGAAGGTTTCAGCATGGTGGCACGGAGCGGCGCTAGGGGCCTTTCCTCATCCTAAGTTGTTGAAAAAGAACGGTTTCTGCTTGAGCCCAGGCTCACAGCCGAAACGCTTCACCCAAGTACACCTCACGCACTTGGGGGTTGGCAAGGATTTCTTCCGCAGTTCCCGATGCAATCACCGTGCCTTGGTTGACGATATAGGCCCGGCTGCAGACTCCGAGGGTCTCGCGCACGTTGTGATCGGTGATGAGGACGCCAATGTCGCGATGGGTCAATTCACGGATGATTCGCTGAATATCCAGGACGGAGAGGGGGTCGACACCGGCGAAGGGCTCGTCGAGGAGCATGAACCGGGGATCGGCGGCGAGCGCGCGGGCGATTTCGACGCGGCGACGCTCGCCGCCTGAAAGAGACAGTCCCATGCTCTTGCGTACATGCCCGATGCGCAGCTCCTCGAGGAGCTCTTCGAGCCGCCGCTCTCGCTCGGCCCGCTCGAGGTCGGGCCGTGTCTCGAGGATGGCGAGGATGTTGTCTTCGACCGAGAGCTTCCGGAAGACGGACGCTTCCTGCGGCAGGTAGCCGAGTCCCAGTTGGGCGCGGCGGTGCATGGGCAACAGGGTGACGTCCGTATCGCCGACGTAGATGCGGCCGGCATCGCAGGGCACCAGCCCCACCATCATGTAGAAGGCCGTCGTCTTGCCGGCGCCGTTTGGTCCCAGCAGACCGACCACTTCGCCATTCGCGACTTCGATCGACAGATCCTTGACGACCTGGCGTGACTTGTAGCTTTTCGCCAGGCCGGCGGCTTTGAGTACAGCCATGCTAGCGCGGCGTCGGCGGGGTCGATTGCGACGGCGTCGGCGGGGCCGCCGCTGACTGTGATGGGGGCGGCTGTGCGGGAGCGCCGGTCGGCGCCGTTGCGACCCCCGCCGTGGGCTTCGGCTTGTTGGTTCCTGCGCCATCCAGCTTGGGCGCTTCGTTAGGCGCTATCGTGACGTGCACGCGCGATTCAGTTCCGGGGGACGTCGTCGCCTCCACGTGTTCCTCGCGGAGGCTATAAACGATCACGGGCCCGCGGATGTCGTCGTTCTTCCCATCGGTGATCCACGCATCATTCGAGAGGCGCACGGTTCCGGCGGCTACTTCGTACACGATCTGGTTGGCGTGGCCGCGTGCGATCGCGTCAGAGTCCGTGCGCTTCTGATCGAACTCGGCAGGCGCTCCGGTGGCCGTGGCCCGCTTGAGCTGGTTGTCCTCAAACTCGACCACAGCCTCGTCGGACCGCAGGTTGCCGCGCGGATCGGCGTTGATGCGTACGTTGCCGGCGAATGTCCAGCGGCTGTTTTTGAAGTCGCGCGCGGTGGCCAGCGCCCGGTCCGCCCTGACAGTCATCTTTCCGTAGGTGATGGTGACGTCCTTCAGATGCATCACCTGCGTCTTGAAGTCGGTGTCCATGTAGGACGCGTCATAGGAAATCGTTGGCGGCTCTGCTGACTGTTCAATCTTCGCCGCCGGCACGGACAATCCCGGGGCCGCTCCCAGGAACGCCAGGATTACACTGACCTCGATGAGCCTGCGATGGCGTGTTGAGAACAAATTCATCTTTGCGAGCCCGGGAGGCGGTTGGGCACTGCTATGCCACGCACCGCGGATTCTAACTGCACGTGACCGTCGTTCAAGGTGGCGCGCATGCCTTTACCCTTGATCTCCTGTCCCGACCACGTGAGTGTAACGGGTTCCCGCGTACTCGCGATCTTGGTGTTCGTATCGAACGCCAAACGGTTGGTCACGATCTCCGCAGGTTGCAACGTTCCCTGTGGCGTGCCGTTGACGTGCACATTGCCTGACAACTCAACCGTGCCGGTGTCCTGTCCGACCTGGCCTTGCTCGCCGCGTGCGGTCCACAGCGCGCCGTTCGCATCGTGAAACCCTAGTGTTGCCTGCTCGAGCTCGATGGTGTTGTCGTTCGGCTGTTGCCGGATCACCTCGGCGTCGACCGTGTAAAGCGGATGTCCATCGGGGCCGGTCTGCACGAGCTTGGCGTCGCGGGCGGCATAGCCCGGCTCATGCTGCTCCTCGACGATTGCCGGCGCGGCAGTCTCGGTTTGTTGGCCGCCAAAAAAGATGGTACCGCCAATGACCACGACGAAAACCAGGACTGCGAAGATGCGGTAGATCATCGGCCGCGGGCCTTGTGGCCGGGGCGCGTCAGCGCGGGATGGGTCAGTCCGCTATGAGTCAAAAGGTAATCACACACCTCGCGCACTGCACCATGGCCTCCGGGCAACTTCGTGACGAGATGCGCGGCGTGACGCGCTTCCGGGTGGGCATCCGCCACGGCAAACGCGAGCGCGACCTTTTGCATCAGCGGAATGTCAGGGAGGTCATCGCCGACACAGGCGCATGCGGATGGCTCGATCTTCAGGCGCGCGCAGAGTTTGTCGAGGACTGCCAGCTTATCCTTGGCACCCTGGTGGACGTGCTCCACGCCCAGCTCGCGGCAACGGATCTCGACCATCTTCGACTTGCGGCCCGAGATCACCGCAACCTCGATCCCGGCCTGCGCGACCTGTTGAATTCCCAGGCCATCACGGACGTGAAAAAGCTTGAGCGCCTCGCCGCGCGGCCCGAAGTGCAGGCGGCCATCGGTCAGGACACCGTCGACATCCAATACCAACATGCGAATGGCGGCGGAAGGCTTTTTTG